>JALOSH010000006.1 GCA_025458545.1 Hydrogenophaga sp. | reverse complement strand
CGAGGCCTGGCGGCGCAGCAGCACGCTCACGCTGTTTGGCCTGCTGCTGTGGGCGGCCATGCTGCCCACGCTGATCGCCTGGGGCCTGGACGATCGCACCCTGCGCGGCGTGAGCGTCTGGGCCAAACCGCTCAAGTTCATGGCGTCCATCGGATTGTTTGCCCTGTGCACCGCCTGGTTCATCGGCCTGCTGCCCGAGGCGCGACGACAAGACCGCGCC
The DNA here is from genome assembly GCA_025458545.1 of Hydrogenophaga sp. The sequence continues at coordinate 19,028 of JALOSH010000006.1, read as the reverse complement.
GTGCGCACCGTGGTCTGGACCATCGTCATCGCGGGCGGTCTGGAAATCGTTTACATCACGCTGATGGCGGCGCTGGGACTGCCCTCGCATTACAACGACAGCCATCCGGTGTTCGTGGCGATGTATTCGTTGATGGGCCTGGGTGCGCTGGCCATGACCGCCACCCAGCCCCTGCTGGCCTGGCAGATCGTGCGCCATGGCCACCCCGGCCTGGCACCGGCCTGGCGCGACGCGGTGGTGACTGGCCTGGTGCTCACTTTGGTTTTGGGGGCGGGCGCGGGCTTTGTGCTGAGCTCCATGCAGCCCCCCTCGGGCAGCGGCCTGCCCGGTGTGGACTGGCATCTGTCGGCCGACCTGCGACCCGCGCATTTCCTCGGCATGCATGCGCAGCAGTTCTTCCCGCTGGCGGGCGCGTTGGTGGCCGCGTGGTTTCCGTCGGCAGGCCGCCGCTGGCTGCTGCTGTTCACCACGGCCTACCTCGCGGTGTGGGTCTGGGCGATGGCGCGCGGCCTGGACGGCGCGGTGCTGACCGTGCCCTATATGCCCGTCGTCTGAACGGTCCTGCCGGGCAACAGGCAGAGCGTCACTTCACGCCCACCGCTTCGGTGAAGCGGTAGTACAGGCCGTAAGGATCGTTCTGCAGCACGTGGAACTTGCCTTCCACCACCACCGCCTGCAAGCTGTATTTCACCGGCTGGATGGTGCGCACTTCCACCATGCTCTCGGGCCCGCCGGGCGTGCAGAACGAACAGGTGAGCGGCACCGAGGCCAGCAGAAAGTGCCGCTGCTGCTCGCCGGGGCCCAGCGGCATCATGAAGCCCTGCAGGCGCACCTTCTTCTGGTCCAGCGCTTTCACCGCGGCGGGGTACACCGGCACGATGCGCTTGTTCTGGATCACCGTCGTCACATCGGTCAACACCGACCAGGCCACCACATCGGAACGCGGCTTCAGCGGCGCGAACGGGCTCAGCGGACTGTGCACCCCCGCACCCTGCCCGTGCGGCAGCACCGACGGCGTGCCTGCGGGTGCCGACTGGGTGGGCGTGCCCAGGGGCGAGCTCAGCACCTGCGCGAAGGCGGGAGCAACCGACAAACTCAAAAGAGCAACAAAGAACCGAGCGAGGTGGTGCATAGCAACGAAGGGTAGTCGAACCAGCGAACGCGGCGGAACCGGCTTTGCCGGGCCGCTCGCGTTGTCCCCCTCAGGGGGAAGCCGCGCAGCGGCGCAGGGGGGTCAGTGCAAGGGCTCAGTGCACATGCCTCATGCCGCAATACTTGCCAATCGCCAGACCCTTGCAGGCGGCCTGAAGTTCCGCCATGCACACTTTTTCGCCCTTGCCGGCCTCCAGACACTTGGCCGCGCCTTCATGGGCGGCGGCCATGGCGCGGTGCCGGGCGATGTCTTCTTTGATCTGCTTGTCGGAATGCTGTGCCAGGGCAGCGGTTGCCAGCAGGGACAGGGTCAGGGCCATCAGGTGCTTTTTCATTCGGTTTACCTCGTTTGCAAAAGAGAAGTCACGTCCACACGGTAAGCGCTCACCACCGGCACCGCGGCCGCCGCCAGCGCCACCCCCAGGGCCGCCAGCGGCACACCCGCCAGCGCGAGCGGCCAGTGCCAGCCACCGAGGGCCAGGCTCTGGTCGGACATCCAGAGCCAGCCCAACACAGCGATCAGGCCCTGCGCGGCCAGCAGGCCCAGCACGCTGGCCAGCACCGCCAGCCACAGTGCTTCGAACAGCAGCAACGCAGCCACCCGGCTCGGGGGCGCACCGAGCATGCGCAGCATGGCGATGTCGGCCCGGCGCTCGCGCACCGCGCTCCACAGCGCGATGAACACCGAGAGCGCCGCCACCAGCAACAGCACCACACCCATGCCGTGCAGCACCCGGGTGCCCATGCCCACCATGGACAGCAAGCGGGTGATTTCCAGCGCGGGCGCGGCGGCCTGCATCTTGGTGGTGGCGTTGATGAAGCGCGGGAAGCCGATCGCGGCCATCGGCGTGTTGTAGCGCACCAGCGCCATCGTCACCTCGCGCTCGGCTTGAATGGCTTCGCGGTCTTCGGGCGACAGGCTTTCGAACTCGCCGGGTTCCAAGCCCTCGTGCACATGCCACACCGAGGCGGTGTCGGTCAGCACCAGCCGGTCGAGCACGCAGCCACAGGGCGCGAGCACGCCGACCACGGTGTACGGCGTGTCGGCATGCTCGTGGCCACCACCTCCACCGCCCAGGCCGTGCGACCCTGTGAAGGCATGGCCCATCTGCAGGCCGGTGGCCTGCGCCACCTGTGCGCCCAGCACCGCCTGCATCGGCTGGGTCCAGAGCGCACCTTGCGCCAGCCGGGCCCGGTAGTGCGCCGGATAGTCGGCATTCGTGCCCACGATGCGGAACCCGGCCACGTTGTCGCCCAGGCTGAGCGGAATCACCTGCGCCACCTGGGGGTGCGCGGCGAGCGCCTGCACCTCGGCCAGGGGCACGTTGCCGGGCGGCACGTCCATGTGGAACACCCCGGCCAGAATCAGCTGCATCGGGCTGCCCTTGGCGCCCACCACCACATCGATACCGGCCAGGTCGCGCTCGAAAGCGTTGTCGATCTGGTCTTTCGCGATCAGCAAGAACGCCATCGACGCCAGGCCCAGCGTGAGCAGCAGCAGGTTCAGCGCCGAGGCCAGCGGCCGCGACCACAGGTAGCGCCAGGAGAGCGACAACACGTTCACGCGACGCCCCCCATGGTCAGCACCTGCGCGCCCGCCAGGGCCTGCACCACGCGCGCGTCGTGGGTGGCGATCACCAGCGTGGCGCCCGCCGCCTGCGCGCGCTCACCCAGCAGCGCGAGCACGGCGTCGCAGGCCGCGTCGTCCAGGCTGGCGGTGGGCTCGTCGGCCAGGATCACGCGCGGCTGCAACAACAGCGCGCGCGCCAAGGCCACACGCTGCGCCTCGCCGCCCGAGAGCTGGGCCGGCTGGCGCTTGGCCAGGTGGGCCACGCCCAGCGCATTCAAGGTGTGAAGCAGCGCAGCGTTGTCTGGCGGCAGTCCGGCGGCGAAATACACCAAGCCCAGATTGCCCTCGACGGTGAGCGCATCGCTGAGCAGCAGGCGCTGCGGCAGAAAACCAATGGTTCGGGCGCGCCACGCATCGCAGGCCGCAGGGGTCAGCGCGCCCACCGGCTGCGCAGCGACCACCATCTCGCCGCTGGTGGCCGCGAGCAGACCCGCCGCCAGCGCCAGCCAGGTGGATTTGCCACTGCCCGACGGCCCCCGCAGCAAAAGCGTGCCGCCCTGCGGCAGGTCGGTGTCGGCAAACCGCAAGGTCTTGCCGTCGGCAAACCGCCGGACCAGATCGCGCGTGCGGATCAAGCTTTCGGCTCCTGCGGCACACAGCTGGCACAGGTGCCATGAATCGACAGGTCGACCCGCTGCCCCTGATGACCCAGGCTGGCCAGGGTGCGGAACAGGTCGCTCGCCACCGCCTGGGTGGGCGCGCTCGCTTCGGTCAGGCGGAACTGCCGGTGGCAGGCGCCGCATTCGAAGCGCGGGGCCAGGCCTTCGCCGCTGTCGGCCAGGCCATAGCGCCAGGTGCGGGCGCCGTCGTCCGCGTGGCGTTGCAGCACGCCGCAAGCGGCCAGCCGGTCCAGCAGGCGGTAGAGCGTGACGCGGTTGATGCCCAGGCCGCGCGCGGTGAGCGAAGCCAGCGCCTGTGCATGGCTCAGCGTGCCTTGGGGGTTGGACAAGAACAGGCCCAGCACGGCGCGCGTGGCCAGGGTGCGGCGCAGGCCGGCGCGCTCCAGCCGGGCCTGCATCTCGGGCGGCACCGTGGCGGGCTCTCTGGCGGGACGAACGGACATCGGCTTGCCTCCTTGTATCGCAACTTCGTTGCGTTAATATCGGCGTTCTTGCCGATTAATGCAATTGAGTTGCAACAGTGTAAACCCCCAGAAACCATGTCCGCTCCCCCACCCGCACCAGCCATTGAGCTGCAGAACCTCACGCTGGGCTACGAGCGCCACCCCGCCGTGCACCACGTCAGCCTGCGCATCGCGCCGGGTTCACTGGTGGCGCTGGTCGGCCCCAACGGCGCCGGCAAGTCCACGCTGATCAAGGCGCTGGCGGGCGAACTGCGCCCCATCAGCGGCACGGTAGGCGGCCTGGCCGGGCAGCGCGTGGCCTGGCTGCCGCAGCACAACGGGCTGGACGCGAGCTTTCCCATTGACGTGCGGCGCATGGTCGCCATGGGCCTGTGGCACCGGGTGGGCGCGCTCGGACGCTTCAGCGCAGAACACCGCCGCCTGTGCGACGAGGCACTGGCGGCGGTGGGCCTCACCGGCTTCGAGTCGCGCGGGCTGGACACGCTCTCGGGCGGCCAGCTGCAGCGCGCGCTGTTTGCCCGCCTCATCTTGCAAGACGCGCCGGTGGTGCTGCTCGACGAACCGTTTGCCGCGGTGGACAACCGCACCAGCGCAGATTTGCTGGCGCTGCTGCACCGCTGGCAGCAGCAGGGCAAAACCGTGATCGTGGTGCTGCACGACCTGGCTCAGGTGCGCGCACACTTTCCAACCACGCTGCTGCTGGCGCGCGAGCTGGTGGCCTACGGCCCCACCGCCGAGGTGCTGAACGACACCCACTGGGCGCAGGCACAGCGCATGCACGAAGCGTTTGACGACGACGCCCCGCTGTGCGAAGCACCCCTGCAGCTCCAGGCCGAGGCTCGCCACACCGACCACCACGATCACCACCACCCGCACGGTCCAGCGCATCCTCACACCCACAGAGCCGAGGCGCTGCCATGAGCGAACTCGCCGCTTCTCCTTTCATGGCTTGGTTGCTCGCCAATCCCCTGTTCGGCCCTCTGGTCGAATTCGGCTTCATGCGCAGTGCGCTGCTGGGCTGTGTGGCGCTGTCGATCAGCGCCGCCCCGGTCGGCGTGTTCCTGATGCTGCGGCGCATGAGCCTGACCGGCGACGCCATGGCCCACGCCATCCTGCCCGGCGCGGCCATTGGTTACCTGGTGGCGGGCTTGTCGCTCACCGCCATGACGATTGGTGGCGTGTTCGCCGGCCTGGCGGTCGCCGTGGGCTCCGGGCTGGTCTCGCGCAACACCGTGCTGCGCGAAGACACCAGCCTCGCGGCCTTCTACCTGCTCTCGCTGGCGCTGGGTGTGCTCATCGTCTCGGTGCGCGGCAACAGCGTGGACCTGCTGCACGTGCTGTTCGGCACGGTGCTGGCGCTGGACGACGCGGCGCTGCTGCTGCTTGGCGGCATCAGCGCGGTCACGCTCGCTTCGCTCGCCCTGCTCTACCGGCCGCTGGTGATGGAATGCCTGGACCCGGGTTTTCTGCGCCAGGTCAGCCGCTGGAGCCCGGTGGCGCACTATGGCTTTCTGGGCCTGCTGGTCATCAACCTGGTGGCCGGTTTTCACGCGCTGGGCACGCTCATGGCGGTGGGCATCATGGTGCTGCCCGCGGCCACCGCGCGCTTCTGGGTGCGCCGCCTCGGCCCCCTGCTGCTGCTGGCCACCGCGCTGGCGCTGACCGCCAGCCTCATCGGCCTGCTGGTTTCGTACCACGCCGACCTGCCCACCAGCCCGGTGATCGTGCTCAGCCTGGGCGCGGCCTATCTGCTCTCGCTGCTGCTCGCCCCGCACGGTGCCTTGCGCCACCAGCGGCCTGCTTCCTCGCACCTCCAAGCCTGAAACACCAAGGAACCACCATGTCCACCCTCTCACGCCGCGCCAGCCTTCTGTCTGCCATCGGTCTCGCCCTCGCCGCCCTCAGCCCCGGGCTGCAGGCGCAGACCCCGGCACCCATCAAGGCCGTGGCCAGCTTCAGCATCCTGGGCGACATGGTGCAAAGGGTCGGCGGCGACCGGGTGGCGGTGGAGGTCCTGGTCGGCCCGGGCGGCGACGCGCACGTGTTCCAGCCTAAGCCTTCGCAGGCCCGGCTGATCGGCCAGGCGCAGATCGTGTTCTCCAACGGCCTGGGATTTGAAGGCTGGATGAGCCGCCTGCTCAACACCGCCAGCTACAAGGGCCGCCATGTGGTGGTCAGCGAAGGCATCAAACCCATCGAAGCCGAAGAGGCGCACGGACACGACCACAAAAGCCACAGCAAGAAAGGCCATGGTCATGACCACGGCAAGATCGACCCGCACGCCTGGCAAAGCGTGCCGAATGCCGTCGCCTTTGTGGGCAACATCGCCAAGGGCTTGTGCGCTGCCGACGCCGCCGGTTGCGACACCTACAAACGCAACGCCGCCGCTTACTCGGCCGAACTCAAGGCGCTGGACACCGACATCCGCGCCCTGTGGGCCGTCATCCCGGCGGCGCAGCGCAAGGTGATCACCTCGCACGACGCGTTTGCTTACTACGCCAAGGAATACGGCGTGACCTTTCTGGCGCCCCAAGGCGTGAGCACCGAAAGCGAGGCCTCGGCCAAGGGCGTGGCGCAACTGGTGCGCCAGATCAAGAAAGAGAACATCAAGGCGCTGTTCGTCGAGAGCATTTCCGACCCGCGCCTGATCGCACAGATCGGCCGCGAGACCGGCGTCAAACCGGCGGGCGCGCTGTTCTCGGATGCGCTGTCCGACAGCAAAGGGCCAGCGGCCACTTACCTGGCCATGATGCGCGCCAACACCACCGCGCTGACGCAGGCCGTCAAGGGCCAGTGAGGAGACCACCATGGGATTCACCGCACCCCAAAAGGCTGACACCCGCCTGCCCGTGACCGTGCTCTCGGGCTTTCTGGGCGCCGGCAAAACCACCCTGCTCAACCACGTGTTGGCCAACCGCGACGGCCTGCGCGTGGCGGTCATCGTCAACGACATGAGCGAGGTCAACATCGACGCCTCGCTGGTCGAGCGCAGCGCCGAGAACGCGGGCGCGGCGATCTCGCGCACCGAAGAAAAAATGGTCGAGATGAGCAACGGCTGCATCTGCTGCACGCTGCGCGAAGACCTGCTGCTCGAAGTACGCAAGCTTGCCGCCGAAGGACGGTTCGACTACCTGTTGATCGAGTCCACCGGTATTGGCGAGCCCATGCCGGTAGCCGCCACCTTCGACTTCGAAGACGAAGAAGGTGAGTCGCTCAACGACGTGGCCCGTATCGACACCATGGTCACCGTGGTGGACGCATTCAACCTGCTGGCCAACCACGCCAGCACCGATCTGCTCAGCCAGCGCGGCGAAGTGGCGGGCGATGAAGACAACCGCACCCTGGCTGCGCTGCTGACCGAGCAGATCGAGTTTGCCGACGTGGTGGTCATCAACAAAATCGACAAGGTGGACGCGGCGCGACGCGACGAAGTCGCCGCCGTGGTCAAAGCCCTCAACCCGGTGGCGAAGATCGTGTACGCCGAATGTGGTCAGGTGCCGCTCAAGCAGGTCCTGGGCACCGGTCTGTTTGACCTTGAACGTGCCAGCGCCATGCCCGGCTGGGCGCGCGAACTCGAAGGCCAGCACACGCCCGAGACCGAGACCTACGGCATCGAGAGCTTTGTGCTGCGCAGCACCGAGCCGCTGCACCCGTGGCGCTTCTCCACCTTCATGGACCTGCCCCTGCCTGGCTTGATCCGCGCCAAAGGCTATGTCTGGCTGGCTAGCCGCCCGCAGTGGGTGGTGAGCTATTCACGCTCGGGGAATACCGCCACGCACGAGCCCATGGGCCGCTGGTGGGCCAGTGCGCCACGCGAGCGTTGGCCCAGCAAAGGCTCGCCGCAGCGCATGGCCATTGAACAGCGCTGGAAAGAACCCTGGGGAGACCGCCTCAACGAGGTGGTGTTCATCGGTCGGCACTTGGACCGCGCCGCCATCGAGCAGGCCTGGAAGGCCATGCACCTGAACTACACCGAAACCCGCAAGGGCCTCAAGGGCTGGGCTGAGTTGCCTGACCCGTTCCCGCAGTGGGAAGCCACCCCCGAAACCGTCTGACAACAGGAGCACTCCATGCCCAAAGGCCTGATCCCCGTCACCATCCTCACCGGCTTCCTCGGCAGTGGCAAGACCACGCTGCTCAACCACATCCTCAAAGCCGACCACGGGCACCGCATCGCGGTGATCGAGAACGAGTTCGGCGAGGCCGGCATCGACAACGAACTGCTGGTGCAGGACCGCGAAGAGCAGATCGTGGAGATGAACAACGGCTGCATCTGCTGCACCGTGCGCGGCGATTTGGTGCGCATCCTGGGTGAGCTGGCCGCCAAACGCAAGGCGGGCACCCTCGCATTTGACCGGGTGATCATCGAGACCACCGGCCTGGCCGACCCGGCCCCGGTGGCGCAGACCTTCTTTGTGGACGAAGACATCGGCATGCACTACATGCTGGACGCCATCGTCACGCTGGTCGATGCGGTGCACGCGCCGCAGCAGTTTCTGGCGCACCACGAAGCGCAAGAACAGGTGGGTTTCGCCGATCGCATTTTGCTGACCAAGACCGATCTGGTGCCGATGACCGACATCCTCACGCTCAAGAGCCGGTTGCAGCGCATGAACCCACGGGCACCCATTTTGGATTCCCGTTTTGGCGACGTGCCACTGGAGCAGGTGCTGGACCTGCGTGGCTTCAATCTCAATGCGATCCTGGAGATCGAACCGGACTTCCTGACCGATGTCGAGCACGAGCACGACGACGACGTGACCTCGTTCGTGTTCCGCGAAACCCGGCCCTTGAACCTGGAGCGGGTGGAGGAATTCCTGGGTGCCATCGTTCAGGTGTATGGCACCCAGCTCATGCGCTACAAGGGCATTCTCCATGTGCAAGGGCAACACCGTCGCATCGTCTTTCAAGGGGTGCACATGCTGATGGGCGCCGATCTGGGCGCGCCCTGGCGCGAGGGAGAAGCGCGCGAGTCGCGCATGGTTTTCATTGGCAAGGACATGCCGAAAGAGGTGCTGATCAAAGGGCTTCGGCAAACAGTCGCTCAAACCCAGGGGCTTGAAGCTTGAACGCCAGAGACCCACAGACCCAGCGGCCTTCGATCAGCGAGGCGGAAGCCGCCGTCCGAACCCTCATCCGCTGGGCGGGCGACAACCCGAACCGGGAAGGCCTGCAAGACACGCCCCGGCGGGTGGCGAGGGCTTACGAGGACTTCTTTGCTGGCTACCAGGAAGACCCGGTGGCCTTGCTCTCGGCCACCTTCGAAGATGCAGGGGGCTACGACGACATGGTGCTGGTTCGCAACATCCGCTTCGAATCGCATTGCGAGCACCACCTCGTGCCCATCATTGGCATGGCCCATGTGGCCTACCTGCCCAAGAGTCGGGTGGTCGGGCTGAGCAAAGTCGCGCGGGTGGTGGACACCTTTGCGCGTCGCATGCAGATCCAAGAACGCATGACGAGCCAGATCGCCGACACCCTCCAGAGCGTGTTGCAACCGCGCGGTGTGGCGGTGGTGGTGGAGGCCCAACACATGTGCATGACGACCCGCGGTGTGCACAAACCCGGATCGACCACTGTGACCCAGCGCTGGATCGGCGATTTCAAGACCGATGCGAACCTGCGGCGTGACTTTTGGCAGGGTGTGGGCGAACGAACAGCGCGAGCGACCGAATGACCGACAACAAGACATTCGCCACCCGCAGCACGGTTGAACAGGTGGAGGAAGGCGATCAACTGGCGCCCAAGTTTGACGCACACGGACTGATCACCTGCGTCACCACCGACGTCGACTCGGGCGATGTGTTGATGGTCGGCTACATGAACCCCGAGGCCTTGGAAAAAACCATTCAAACGGGGGAGGCCCACTACTTCAGCCGCAGCCGCCAGGTGCTCTGGCACAAGGGAGCCAGCAGCGGCCTGGTGCAGCGGGTGGTGGAGATGCGCATCGACGATGACCAGGACGCTGTGTGGCTGCGGGTGCAACTGCAAGCCGGGCCCCACAGTCCGCCCGCCAGCTGCCATGTGGGCTACCGGAGTTGCTTTTACCGCGCCATTGAACCTGCGTCCCATACCTTGCGCTTCGTTGAGCACGGCAAAACATTCGATCCGCTGACCGTGTATGGCGACGTACCCAACCCCACGCTGTTGTGATGTCCTGCGCTGACCTCGCCACACGGCAGACCGCCGTACAAATGGGCACCGACTCCTCGGTGCTCCAGGCCATCGCGCAATCTGGCGTCGAGCTGACCGTCTGGCAGCGAGCACCCGCTGCGGCATGGGGCGCATGGCTGGAACAACTGCCAGTCCATGCCCTGCCCGCTTGTCGGCTGGAACTTTCGCCCGATCAAACGGTACCCGCCTTGCACGCCAGCTGCGATGCCAGTGGCACGCCCAACACGGTGCAGCGCCACGCGTTTGTGGCCGATGTGGCCGCTCAAGCGACCCGGTTCGCCGCGTTAGCGGCAACCGACACCGTGCGTCTGCGCCTGGATGTGGTCACCTCCAACGCCTGCCGCCGCTGGCACCGCGACTGTGTGCCCCTGCGGCTGCTTTGCACCTACCGGGGGCCCGGCACTTGGTGGCTGCCGCCGGCGCTCGCTGAGGCCGCGCTGGCAAATCCCGACGCAGACAACACCGCGCAAGCCCAGCCCCTGCAAACCCAGGATGTCGCCGTGTTCAAGGGTTGCGGCTGGCCTGGCCAGGGCCACAGCCAAGGCATCGTGCACCGCTCGCCGCGCATTGACGGCACGGGCCTGGTGAGGCTGGTGCTTGTGCTGGACCTGCCGCATCCCAAACCGTCGCACCCCAACACGGAAGCGCCAACATGACCACCGAAATTTTGGTGTGTGTGCTTTGCCGCCCCGCCGATTGCCCCCGCGACAGTCGGCGCCCAGGGCGCGATTTGCTCGAAGCGATCGAGAACCTGGCGCTGCGTGATGACGCACCCTTTCCGATTCGACCGGTCGAGTGCATGAGCGGCTGCCAGCGCCCCTGCACCGTGGCCTTGCAGGCGCAAGGGAAAACCAGCTACTTCTTTGGCGATCTGCCAGCCGACGACGTCTCGGCCGAACAGGTCTTGGCCTGCGCCGCACTGCACCAAGCCAGTGCAGACGGCTTCTTGTCTCGCGACGCCAGGCCAGAGCGCCTGCGCGCAGGCATTTTGGCCCGCCTGCCAGCTCCTCTTGCTTCGCCCCTTCCCATGCTTGGCACAAACACCACGGGCACCTGAACACACTCACTGCAAAGACCCATGTACGCAACCACCTTGTCCCCAGACACTCCAAAGGCCGCGCCTGTTCGCGATTACACGCGTGCCCAAACGCTCTCAGGCCTGCTTCGCGAACGCATCGTGCTCATGGACGGCGCCATGGGCACCATGATCCAGCAAATGGGTTTGACCGAGGCGCACTTTCGCGGTGACCGCTTGGGCGGGCACCCCAGCGAACTCAAAGGCAACAACGAACTGCTGTGTCTCACGCAGCCAGACACCATCACCCGGATTCATGCGGCCTACCTGGCAGCGGGCGCCGACGTGATCGAAACCAACACCTTTGGTGCCAATGCCATCGCCCAGGCCGACTATGGCCTGGCCCACTTGGCACGCGAGATGAACGTGGTTGCTGCCCGGTTGGCCCGGCGTGCCTGCGACGCGGTCGCCACGCCCCATGCGCCCCGCTGGGTGGCGGGCGCCATGGGTCCGACGCCGCGCACCGCCAGCATCAGCCCCGATGTGAACGATCCTGCTGCGCGCAACGTGAGTTTCGACACCCTGCGCCTGGCGTACTTCGAGCAAGCGCAAGGGTTGATTGAAGGTGGCGCAGATCTGCTGCTGGTTGAAACGATCTTCGACACACTCAACGCCAAGGCCGCCTTGTTTGCGATTGAAGAGGCTTTTGACGCCACCGGCGAACGCCTTCCCATTGTCCTCAGCGGTACGGTCACCGATGCCTCGGGACGCATCCTGAGCGGGCAGACCGTGGGCGGTTTCTGGGCCAGCGTGCGCCACGCTCAGCCACTGGCCGTCGGACTCAATTGCGCCATGGGCGCCGCCCTGATGCGCCCCTACCTCAGCGAACTCGCCAAGGCTGCAGGCAACACCTTCATCAGTTGCTACCCCAACGCCGGTCTGCCCAACCCGATGAGCGACACCGGGTTCGATGAAACCCCGGAGGTCACCTCGCGGCTGCTCGGCGAGATGGCGCGGGATGGCCTGCTCAACCTGGTGGGGGGTTGCTGTGGCACCACGCCCGATCACATCGCCGCCATCCGCGACGCCATCGCCCGGGTGCCACCCCGTCAATTGGAACCATCCGCCAACACCCCGTTCGCTAGACCCGGCGAAAAGTTGGGACCCAAGACCGAGCTGGCGAACCTGCCAAACGTCAGCTTTTCGGCCACCGAGTTCTCTGAAGACGTGGCCCGCACCAACATCGATCTGGTCAAAGGTGTTAGGGCCTTGCAGAACGAGTTCTGAATGCCGTCACCATTCCCCATTTTTCGAATAGTTCTCAAATTCTCAACTTCACTTTCCGTCATGAACACCTTGCCCACATCCCTTTCCCGTCGCCACCTGATCGCCACGGCCTGCGCCGCCGCGGTGCTGCCTGCGGGCCTGCCTTCTCTGGCTTGGGCACAGGGCTCGCGCGCGCTCAAGGTGGTCTCGCCCTGGGAGGTGATGAACCTCGACCCGTCCAAGACTGGCTACGTTTTCACCCGACTGGAGATCGCAGAAACTCTGGTCGAGGTGGACGACCAGGGCCTGCTGGTTCCCGGCCTGGCGCGCAGCTGGAGCGTGGCGCCCAACGGGCTGGAATGGCGGTTCGCCATCCGCTCCACGGCGCGCTTTCACGACAACACCCCGGTCACCGCCGAGGCCGTGGCCGCCTGCCTGCAGCGCGCGCTGGCACAGCCGGGCGTGCTGCGCAACACGGGCGCGCAGCAGATCGTGGCGCAGGGCGGCGAGGTGGTGGTCAAACTGGCCAAGCCCTTCAGCGCGCTGCCCGCGTTCCTCGCGCACAACAGCACCTTGATCCTGGCGCCCGCTGCGTTCGCGGCCGACGGCAGCGTCAAACAACTGATCGGCTCCGGCCCGTTCCAGGTGGTCGAGGTGAGCCCGCCGCAGTCGATGCGCACGCGCCGGTTCGAAGGTTTTGACGGCAAGAAGCCGCTGATCGAAGCGGTGGACTACCTGGGCGCTTCGCGCGGCGAGACGCGCGGCATGATGGCCTCGGCCGGTCAGGCCGATCTGACCTTCACGCACGACCCGGTGAGCTACGAGCGGCTGCGGGCCAACCGCAAGCTCAAGCTGAACCTGCAAGCCTTGCCGCGCACCATCTACATCAAGGTCAACGCGGGCCACCGCTACCTGTCGGACGTGCGGGTTCGCCGTGCCCTGAGCCTGGCGCTGGACCGCAAAGGCATGGCCACGGCCCTGCTGCGGGCGCCCGAAGCCGCCGCCACACAACTGTTCCCGCCCATCATGGCCGAATGGCATGTGCCCGGCCTGGCACCGCTGACCCAGAACGTGGAGCAGGCCCGCGCGCTGCTGCGCGATGCCGGCTGGCAACCGGGCAGCGACGGCCTGCTGCGCAACCCGGTGGGCGAGGTGTTCAAGGTCACGCTGCGCACCTTCTCCGACCGCCCCGAGCTGCCCCCCATGGCCACCGCCATCCAGGCGCAATTCAAGGCAGTGGGCATCGACATGGCGGTCTCGGTCGGCAACTCCAGCGAAATCCCCAGCGGCCATCAGAGCGGTGCACTGGAGCTGGCCCTGCTGGCCCGCAACTACGGCCTGGTGCCCGACCCGCTGGGCACCCTGCTGCAAGACTTTGGGCCCAAGGGCGGCGACTGGGGCGCCATGGGTTGGCAGAGTGCGCAGGTCAGCCAGACCCTCAACGACATGAGCCAGGCGGTGGACAGCAAACGCCGCTCCGCGCTGCGCGGCTCCATCGCCACCGTGATGCAGGCCGAGCTGCCGGTGATTCCGGTGGCCTGGTACCAGCATTCGGTGACCGCCAGCACCCGCCTGACGAATGTGAGCGTGGACCCGCTGGAGCGCAGCTACCGCATCAGCCGCATGGGCTGGGCGGCCTGATGCTCGGTCGCCGTGTGTCCCGCCTGCTGTTGCAGGCGGTGTTTGCGCTGTTCTCGGTGGGCACGCTGTGCTTCGTCATGGCCGAGCTGCTGCCGGGCGACGCGGCCTACCGCATCGCCGCTGGCCGCTACGGCTACGACGTGGTGAACACCGAGATCGCCGAGGCGGTGCGCGCCGAGCTGGGCCTGGACCGCCCTGCGCTCGTCCGCTGGGGCGAATGGCTGCTGCAGATGGCGCAAGGCGATTTGGGCCGATCCATGGTGCTGGGCGACCCGGTGTTGAAGCTGGTGGCCTACCAGTTGGGCCACACGTTGTGGTTGTCGCTGGTGGCCTGGGGCATGGCGCTGGCCCTGGGTCTGACGCTGGGTCTGTGGACAGCGCTGCACCCCGGCGGCTGGCTGCGCCGCGCGGTGGACGCGCTGAACACCGTGTTGCGCGCCAGCCCTTCATTCCTCATCGGTGTGGTGCTGTCGACCTGGCTGGCGGTGGAACTGGGCTGGTTCCCGGTGGCCGGGCATGAAGATGCGGACCATGTGTTCCTGCCCGCCCTCACACTGGCGCTGGCGCTGTGCCCCGGCTTCACCCAGGTGGTGCGCGACGCGGCGCTCAAACTGCTGCGCTCGGACGCTTTCGAGTTCGCCCAGGTCAAGGGCCTGCCGCTGCGCGCTGCCTTGTGGCGCCATGCGCTGCCGCAAATCCTGCTGGCAACGCTGGCCTACGCGGGCGTGCAGCTGGTGCTGCTGATCGAGGGCATGGTGGTGGTCGAAACCCTGTTCGCCTGGCCCGGCATTGGCCACGCGCTGGTGCACGCCGTCATCGCCCGCGATGTGCCCATGATCCAGGGCACCGCGCTCACCATGGCGCTGCTGTTCGTGTTGCTCAGCGGCACCATCGACCTGCTGCTGCACGCACTGGACCCGCGCCTGGCCGACGCGCAGGCCGCCACCTCGCACCGCGACCAAGGGGCCACCCCATGAAGCCCTCACATGCCCTGCCTTTCGCGGTGCTGCTGCTGATCGCCGCGGTGACGCTGCTCACCCCGCTGCTGGCGCCCGACCCGCACGCGCAAGACCTCATGGCCAGCTTGCTGCCGCCCGAGGCGCGGCACTGGCTCGGCACCGATCACCTGGGCCGCGACCACCTGGCCCGCCTGGGTGAAGGCCTGCGCACCTCGCTCGGGCTGGCGCTCGCGTCCGCCCTGCTGGCGGTGGTGCTGGGCTCGGCGCTGGGCCTGCTGGCTGCCGCGCGGGGCGGCTGGGTGGACCGCGCCGTGTCGGTCGCTGCCGATGCCGTGGCCGCCATCCCCGGTCTGCTCTGGGTGCTGTTGATCGCGGCCATCGCGCCTGGCGAAAAGTGGGCGCTCTACACCGGACTGGTGCTCACCGCATGGGTCGAGTTTTTCCGGCTCGTGCGCTCCCATGCGCGCTCGGCCTTGCTGGGCCAGCCGGTGCAGGCAGCGCGCCTGCTGGGCTTCGGCCCGCTGTACATCTTTCGCTGGCATGTGCTGCAACCTATGGCGGGCGTGCTGGCCCGGCTGTGGGCCTATGCGGTGGCCAACGCAGTGCTGGCCATCGCGGCGCTGGGCTTCATCAGCGTGGGCGTACGCCCGCCGCAGGCCGAACTGGGCCTGATGATGACCGAGGCCCTGCCGTACTACCAAGAAGCACCTTGGCTGCTCGCGGCGCCGGTGGTGGCGCTGGTGCTGGTGATCGGCGCGCTGCAGGCCATCGTGGGCCGCGCGGCGGACGACAAGCCCGCAGGGGTGACGGCGTGAACATGCGAGCAGCCATCCCAGACACCGACACCTTGCTGCGCGTGCAGGACCTGGGCATTCGCTTGCTGCCCAGCCCCGCGCAACCCGAAGGCCGTACCCTGCTGCAAGGCTGCAGCTTCGAACTGTGCGCGGGCGAGCGCCTGACGCTGGTGGGGGAGTCGGGCGCGGGCAAGTCGCTGCTGGCGCAGGCCATCATGGGCACGCTGCCCGAGGTGATGCGTGCCACCGGCCAGGTGCAGATCGTGGGCAACGACACCGACGGGCAACGCCGCCAGACGCAGCCGTTGTGGGGCCAGCAGATCGTGATGCTGCCGCAAGAACCCTGGTCCGCGCTCAACCCGGTCATGCGGCTGCGCACCCAGGTGGCCGAGGCCGGTCGCTACGCCGCTGGGCATGGATGGGCCACCGCTTTTCGCCAGGCCGATCAACACCTGGCCGCGCTGGGCCTGGCCCACGCCGGGCACCAGTGGTTGCACCAGGTCTCGGGCGGCATGGCGCAGCGCGTGGGCATCGCCTGCGCCAGCCAGAGCGACGCGCGCGTGTTGATCGCCGACGAGCCCACCAAGGGCCTGGACGCGGGCGCCTGCGAACAGGTGGCGCAGCTGCTGGCCAGCGCGCAGCGCCAAGGCCAGGCGCTGCTGACCATCACCCACGACCTGGATCTCGCGCTGCGCCTGGGCGGGCGGGTGGCGGTGATGCGGCGGGGGACCATCATCGAAGCGGGCGAGGTGGCCAGCGTCTTGCAAGACCCACAACACACCTACACCCGCGAGCTGATCGCCGCGCAGCCGCGCCATTGGCCCTCTTTGACACCGCCGCGCAACGCGGAAACAACGGACCATGTGATCGCCGCCCATTCGGTAGGCGTGAACTTTGGCGAGCGCTCGGTACTGCACGGTGCGAGCCTGCCGATTGCCGAAGGCGAATCGGTGTCGGTGGTCGGTCTCAGCGGCTGCGGCAAGACCACACTCGGCAATGTCCTGGTGGGGGTTCTGAAACCGAACCAGGGGCAGGTGCAGCGCCGCGCCGATGTGCCCGGCTGGCGCTTCCAGAAGCTTTACCAGGACCCGGTGGCCTCGTTCGCCCCCGGCCAGACCCTGCGCCAGGGCATCACCGGCCTGCTGCGTCTGCACCGACTCAGCGCCGCACCCATCGCGCACTGGCTGCAACGCCTGCGCCTGGCCGACGAGCTGCTGGACCGCTTGCCCAGCGAAGTCTCGGGCGGCGAACTGCAGCGAATCGCGATCCTGCGCGCCATGCTGCTGCAGCCGGTGTTCGTGTTCGCCGACGAGCCCACCTCGCGGCTGGACGCGCTGACGCAGCGTGAAACCATGGCAGCCCTGTGCGAAGCCATGGCAGAGAGCGGCTGCGCCATGCTGCTGGTCAGCCACGACCCGGATCTCGCCCGCAACGCCACACAACGGCAGTGGCGCATGGAAGCAGGAAGCTTGCACCCCGCCAGTTGAATCCGCGCTCATAGGGAGCGCGGCGCCGGGGCACCGCCTGCGCCGGCGTGGCAGCCATGTTGACCGCTAAGGCGACGCTGAACAAGTCCCCGTGGATGGGATCACCCGCGGTCGGGATGGGCTGCAAGGCGGAAAACGCAGGCGCGCCGGGCGGCCCGGCGAGGCCCGCTGAACAAAGCTGGTGTCGTTGGCGATTTGCTGCGTCAGTTAGCTCGACGACAGAAGATTTGACATGGGCGCGCCGTGAGCCCCATAACCTGGCAGAAACATCTGTGCCCATGCTGGAGCCGCGTTCGTGACCAGCCAAACGGAAAGTGCCGCTTGGCAAGCTCGCCTGGCGAACCGAACCAACTGGCGCAAGCCGGAACCGCTTGCCCCTGTGGTCCCATGGTCGATATTCACTTCGCCAGTCGGGCGAAGGTCTTCTTGAACTTCGCCACCTTGGGCGCCGCCACCGCCATGCAGTAGCCCTGGTACGGGTTGCGCTCAAAGAAGTCCTGGTGGTAATCCTCGGCGGGCCAGTAGTGCGCCAGCGGCAGCAGCTCGGTCACGATGGGGCGGCCAAACGCGCTGTCCGCCGTCAGCTCGTCGATCAGCGCCTGCGCGGTGGTGCGCTGTTCTTCAGTGGTGAAGTAAATGCCACTGCGGTACTGCGTGCCACTGTCGTTGCCCTGGCGGTTCAGTGTGGTCGGGTCGTGGACCACAAAAAAGATCTCCAGGATCTCGCGGGTGCTGATGAGCGCTGGGTCGTAGGTCAGCTTCACGACCTCGTTGCAGCCGGTGGTGCCGGTGCACACGTCTTCGTAGCTGGGCTGCGGCACTTGGCCGTTGCTGTAGCCGGACTCCACGTCCGTCACCCCGCGCACTTCTTTGTAAACCGACTCGGTGCACCAGAAGCAGCCACCGCCCAGTACCAGCGTTTCCATCAATCGATCCTTGTTTCGGGTTTTCACGTCGGCCTCAGTGTCGCACCACAGCCTGTCGCCTGCAGGCGCTCGCGCAGACACCTTCAACCGGGCGGGGCCGCTTTCTGCACCGCCGCCAGAAAGGCCCCCAGCGCCGACTGATCTCGTCCGGTGCGCCAGAGGCAATGGGTGTCGTACGGCGCCAGCGGCTGGGCCAGCGGCACAAAGGCCACGCCCGGCAGCCCCGCCTGCTGCAGCGCAGCGGGCACCAGGCCCACACCCAGGCCCTGCGCGATCACCGAGACCACGCTCAGCCAGTGCCGCAGCTCGAAAGCCAGCGTGGGCTCGAACCCCGCGTCCGCGCAGGCGGCGAGGATGCGGTCGTGGTAATCGGGCGAGACGGCGCGCATCACGATGGCAAACGCATCGCTCTGGAGTTGATCCAGCGACAGCCGCTTCTTCTTCGCCAATGGGTGGCTGGACGGAAGACAGGCCATGAACGGCTGGCTGGACACCAAGATCTGAGAGAAACCCGCCGGCACGCGCGTGGTGTGGACAAAGCCCAGGTCCAGCCGGTCGTGCACCAGCTCCACCAGCTGTTCGCTGCTGCTGAGCTCGCGCAGCGCCAGCCGCAGCTTGGGGTGCGCCGCGGCAAAGTCGCGCAGCACCTGGGGCAGGCCCCGGTACAGCACCGTGCCGGCAAAGCCAATCTGCAACTGGCCAGCCAGGCCCTGCCCCACGTCGCGCGCCTCGCGCGCCGCCATCGCCGCCTGCTCCAGCAGCGCCTGCGCGCGCGGCAGAAAGGCCAGCCCGGCGGCGGTGAGCGCCACGCCGCGGCTGTTGCGCTCGAACAGGCGCGCGCCCACGTCGGCTTCGAGCTGCTGGATGTTGAGCGACAGCGGCGGCTGCGTCATGGCCAGC
>JALOSH010000158.1 GCA_025458545.1 Hydrogenophaga sp. | reverse complement strand
GCTTCGCGGGCCGGCTTGAGCCATTCGCGGGCGTCGAACTTCTCCGGGTTCTCGGCCAGGAACTTGCGCACCGCGCCGGTCATGGCCATGCGGATGTCGGTGTCGATGTTGATCTTGCGCACGCCGTGCTTGATGGCTTCCTGGATCTCTTTGACCGGCACACCGTAGGTTTCTTTCATCGCGCCGCCGTACTGGTTGATGATGGCGCGCAGCTCCGGGGGCACGCTGGAGCTGCCGTGCATCACCAGGTGGGTGTTGGGGATGCGGGCATGGATTTCCTTGACGCGGGAAATGGCCAGGATGTCGCCGGTGGGCGGGCGGCTGAACTTGTAGGCGCCGTGGCTGGTGCCGATGGCGATGGCCAGCGCGTCGAGCTGGGTGGCCTTCACGAAGGTGGCGGCCTCTTCCGGGTCGGTCAGCATCTGGGAATGGTCCAGCTTGCCTTCGGCGCCAATGCCGTCTTCCTCACCGGCGTCACCGGTTTCCAGGTTGCCCAGGCAGCCGAGCTCGCCTTCCACCGTGACGCCGCTCTTGTGCGCCATCTCGACGACCTTGCGGGTGACGTCGACGTTGTAGTCGAAACTGGCCGGGGTCTTGCCGTCTTCCATCAGCGAGCCGTCCATCATGACCGAACCAAAGCCCAGGGCGATGGCGCCCTCGCACACCTTGACGCTGGTGCCGTGGTCCTGGTGCATCACCATCGGGATGTGCGGGTACATCTCGGCGGCGGCCTGGATCAGGTGCTTGATGAAGGCCTCGCCCGCGTATTTGCGGGCACCGGCCGATGCCTGCAGGATGACGGGTGCGCCCACCTCGTCGGCCGCGGCCATGACGGCCTGCACCTGTTCGAGGTTGTTGACGTTGTACGCCGGGATGCCGTAGCCATTGGCTGCGGCGTGGTCGAGCAGTTCGCGCATGGAGACGAGAGCCATGAAATCCCCTTGGAAGAGTTGGTAACCGGTTTGTAACTCGAGGAATTTTAGCGCCCGAGCCCCAGCATTTGCGTGACAGATTGCCCGTGCGCCGCCCGATGCAGCCGGTTGGCCGGCATCAGCCCACGGGGCGGTTGAGGAAGCCGCTCACGCGGTCCAGCACAGGCGCGAGTCCGCGCAGCGGCGCGGCCATGGCGCCGATCAGGGTGGTGTGGCTGACGCCACCCAGCAGTTCAAAGTCCACCGCTGCGCCTTGCTGCGTCAGGGCATTGGCCAGCGCCTGGGAGTTGCGCAGCGGGTCTACCAGGACATCGCGCCGGGCCGCCAGCAGCAGCGCAGGCGGGACGCGTTCCGAACCTTTGCGCTGGGCGTGGAACAGGGGCTGGGAATCCGCTGGGGTGGCTGGCCACTCGAAGGCGGTCTGCACCGCCCGTACCTCGATCGGCAGAAAGTCGTACGGACCGGCCAGCCCCACCCAGCCTGCCAGGCGTTCGGGCCTCATGGACACACCCGCAAGCCAGCGCGGGTCCAGCGCCAGCATGGCCGCGTTGTAGGCGCCAGCGCTGTGGCCCATCACATGCAGGCGTTGCGGTGACGCCCCCAGGTCGGTGGCCCGATCGGCCGCCCAGCGCAGCGCGAGTGCGCTGTCCTGCACAAAGACCGGGTAGCGGACTTGTGGACTGAGCCGGTAGTCGGCCACCAGGGTGACGATGCCGCGCGAGGCCAGCGCTTCGCCCACGAAGCGGTAGTCCTCCCGGCGGCCATTGCTCCAGGAGCCACCGTAGAAGAACACCACGATGGGCGCTCCCGCCACGGTCGGGTCGGGTTGGTACACGTCCAGCCGCTGCCGTTGGTCCGGGCCGTAAGCCTGGTCAGCCACCACCCGGTGCGTGCCCGTCGGCACCAGGGTGTTGATCACCCGCAGCGGCGAGCAGGCCTGCAGCAGGGGCAGCAGGCCCAGCGTGGCCAGCAGACCGCGACGGGGAGGGGTCGATCCAGGGTTCATGTTTCGGGTACGCACAACACCTGGGTCCGGATTCAGGACGCGCGGATGATCTTGAGCGTGTTGGTGCCGCCGGGCGTGCCCATGGGCTCGCCCACCGTGATGGCGTACACGTCACCCTTGTGGATCACGCCGCGTTCCTTCAGGTCGGCCTCGGCTTCGGCCAGTGCGGTGTCGCGGTCGGCGCTGGTGTCCACCAGGATCGGGCGCACGTTGCGGTACAGCGTCATCTTGCGCTGCGAGGACAGCTGCGACGTCACCGCGAAGATCGGCATGCGCACGCTGTGCCGGCTCATCCACAGCGCGGTGGAGCCCGATTCGGTGAGCGCCACGATGGCCTTGGCCTTGAGGTGGTGCGCGGTGAACAGCGCGCCCATGGCGATGGCCTGGTCGATGCGGGTGAAGGTCTCGCCGATGAAGTCATCGTCCAGCGGGTCGTGGTCGGTGGTCTCGGCGGCTTGGCAGATGGCGGCCATCTGCTGCACCGTTTCCAGCGGGTATTTGCCTGCGGCGGTTTCGGCGCTGAGCATCACCGCGTCGGTGCCGTCGAGCACGGCGTTGGCCACGTCGCTCACCTCGGCGCGGGTCGGCACCGGGTTGACGATCATGCTCTCCATCATCTGCGTGGCGGTGATCACCACCTTGTCCATCTGGCGCGCCAGCTTGATCATGTGTTTCTGCAGGCCCGGCACCAGGGCGTTGCCCACCTCGACCGCCAGGTCGCCGCGCGCGACCATGATGCCGTCGGACACCTTCAGGATGTTGGCCAGCTCGGGGATCGCCTCGGCGCGCTCGATCTTGGCGATCAGGCCCGGCTTGTGGTTGTACTGGGCGGCTGCCATGTTGCAGAGCTGACGCGCCAGCTCCATGTCGGTCGCGTTCTTGGGGAAGCTCACCGCCACGTAGTCTGCCCGCAGGCTCATGGCGGTCTTGATGTCTTCCATGTCCTTGGCGGTCAGCGCGGGCGCGGTGAGACCACCGCCCTGCTTGTTGATGCCTTTGTTGTTGGACAGCTCGCCGCCGAGCTTGACGGTGGTGTGCACCGCATCGCCCGCCACCTTGTCGACCGTCATCACGATCAGGCCATCGTTGAGCAGCAGCACGTCACCAGCCTTGACGTCCTTGGGCAGTTCCTTGTAGTCCAGGCCCACGCCGCCGATGTCGCCCGGCTCGGTGCGCGAAGCGTCGAGCACAAAGGGCTGGCCGGGTTCGAGCATCACCTTGCCGTCGGCGAACTTGCCAACGCGGATCTTCGGGCCCTGCAGGTCGGCCATGATGCCGACCTCGCGCCCGGCGCGCTTCGCCGCTGCACGGACCATGTCGGCGCGGTCGATGTGGTCTTGCGCCTTGCCGTGCGAGAAGTTCATGCGCACGACGTTGACACCGGCGCGGATCATCGCTTCGAGCATCTCCGGGGTGTTGGAAGCGGGGCCGAGCGTGGCGACGATCTTGGTGGCGCGTTGGGGCATGGGGCAGGGTCTCCTGGGTGTGTGGACGGGTGCAGCCGGGTGGCGCACGGGCCGTCGGCTTGTAATTTGGTTTCTATTGTCCGTGAAACTGGTTACCGGCCGGTTACGGCCAAGGCGCATCCGCGCCGCCAGGTTCAGAACAGCTGGCCCTGGCCACTCGCCGCGGCCGATGCAGGACCCCGCGCAGCGCGCCGTGGCCGGGTCGTCGTGGGCGGCAAGCCGCTCTTGCGCGATCCGTGCTTGTTCTGGATCGCTTGCGCTTCGGTCTGTGCTTCGGGGGTCTGGCGCAGACCGTAGAGCCGGGCCTTGGCGGCCGCCAGCGCGGTGCGCTCGTCCACGATGGGCCTGGGGTAGGCGGTGGTGCCGATCTCCGGCACCCAGCGCCGGATGTACAGGCCCTGCGGATCGTGGTCGCGCGCCTGCTTCGCGGGCGAGTACATGCGCAGGGTGTTGATGCCGGTGGTGCCCGACTGCATCTGCATCTGGCTCCAGTGGATGCCCGGCTCAAAGTCGAGGAACTGCCGCGCGAGGAACAGGCCGGGCTCGCGCCAGTGCAGCCACAGGTGGTGGGCGGCAAAGCTGACCAGCATCGCGCGCATGCGGAAGTTCAGCCAGCCGGTGGCGCGCAGCTGGCGCATGCAGGCGTCCACCATCGGGTAGCCGGTGCGGCCTTCACACCAGGCCTGCAGGCGTTCGGTGTCCACCGGGTCGGTGTTCACCCCGTCGCCGGGGCGCAAGCCGTCCGCCACCCGCGCCACGTTGCGCCATTCGATGGCGGGCTCGTCTTCCAGCTTCTGCATGAAGTGGCAGTGCCAGCGCAGGCGGCTGGAGAAACCGCGCAGGCCGTGGGCGAGTTCGCGGTCGGGCGTGTGGGCGATGCGCGCCTCGGTCGCCTGGTGCACGCAGCGCATCGAAATCGTGCCGAACGCGAGGTGCGCGCTCAGGCGGCTGCAGCCTTCGGCGGCGGTCAGCGGGCTTGACATGGCCTGGCGGTAGCCCACCGCGCGCCCGTCGAGAAAATCCGTCAGCGTGTGCCAGGCCGCGCTCTCGCCGCCTGGCGGCACGGCGGGCATCGGCAGCGCGAGCTTCAGGTCTCTCAGCGTGGGCAATGCAGAAGGCTGCAGCCCATCCGGCGCCTTGAAACCCGTGGCCGCCGGTGCCTCGGCGGCGTTCATGCGCTGCGCCCAGCGGCCCGCCCAGCCGGTGCGCGAACGCAGGCGCCGCACCACGCCGGTCTGGGGCCATTCCAGCCAATCGACGCCGGTATGGCGGCACCACTCGGCCACCGCCAGGTCGCGCGTGTAGCTCCAGCCGGGGCCGGTTTCCTCGTGGCTGAGCAGGTGGGTGAAGGCGAATTCGTGTTGCAGCGCTGGCAGCACTTCTGCAGCCGAACCCATGCGCACCAGCAGCGGCAAGCCGAGCGCCGCCAGGTCGCGCTGCAGGCCGGACACGCACTCCAGAAAAAACGCGACATGGCGTGGATCGCACTCGGGGCTCTCCAGCCACTGCGGTTCGATCACCACCAGGCCGATCGCCTGGTCGAAACGCATCGCCTCGGCCAGCGGCGCATGGTCGCGCAGGCGCAGGTCGCGTTTGAACCACACCAGCGCCTGGCTGCCGGTGCGGTCACGTTCGGTTGCGGACACGGGTGGAGGCCTTGGTATCCAGGGCTCCGGCGCTGGCTGGCGGTGTGCCAGCGGCCGGTGGCCCGGACTTTCAGTCGCGCCGTTCGGTGGGCTGGGCTGGCTCGGCAGCCGCCCGTTGGGGCGTGGGTGCGGGCGCCAGCGGCTCGTGGCACATGCGCTCGCCGTCCCAGCGCTGGCCGCACCAGCACCGGCCTTCGGCGTTGATGATGCAAGTGCCGCTTCCGCAGCAGCGGGTGTCCTCTTCCATGGTCAACTCCTGGCGCTTGTTTCGGGGTTTCCAGCTTACTTCACCAGCGGCCGGATGGTGGTGAAACCCCCGTCCACCGCGATCACCTGACCGGTCACGCGGGCAGCGCCGTCGCTCAGCAGAAAAGCCATCACGTCGGCCACCTGTTCGGCGGTCTGCACGCCACCCAGCGGGTACTGGCGCCCGGCGCCTTCGCGCATGGCGGGCAGCTTGAGCATGCTGGCGGTCATGGGGGTTTCGGTCATGCCCGGAGCCACCGCGTTG
>JALOSH010000157.1 GCA_025458545.1 Hydrogenophaga sp. | reverse complement strand
CTCGGCGCAGCACTACGGCCTGCCCATTCAGCGCGGCAGCTTCACGCGCGGCCAGCCGCCCTGGCGCTACCTGCGCCCGCTGCGCGCCAACCTGTTCCTCTCCACCCACCTGGCCGACGTGCGCGCCGCGCTCGATGCGGGGGTGCCCGCCGCGCAGGTGTACCCGCAGTCGGTGCACGCGAGCGACGCCCACCCGCACGAGGTGCGCATCGCGTTCGACGGCGACGCGGTGCTGTTTTCCGACGAAGCCGAGCGCGTGTACCAAGCCCAGGGGCTGAGCGCTTTCCAGGCACACGAGGCCAGCCACGCCGCTCAGCCGCTGGCGGGCGGCCCGTTCAAGCCCTTGCTCGAAGCCTTGCACCGCCTGCAGGAACATCGAGGTGGACGAGGCCATGTTCCTGGGCGGCCTGCCCAAAGGCGAGTTCCTGCGCGAGTTCGAGCCCGACTTCTTCTTCGACGACCAGACCGGCCACATCGAACACGCCGCGCAGCACGTGCCGAGCGGTCATGTGGTCAGCGGGGTGTCGAACTCATCCACCACAGACTGACTGCTCGAATCCGCAGCGTGGTGCGCAGCGTCAGAGCTGCCCTGCCAAACAAGTTAACGGCGCCGGGCTCAGGTCACAGGTGAAGATGTCACTGGCGAAGGCGCCACGGGTGCGGGCACAACCGGTGCAGGCGTCGCGACCGGGCCAGACTGGGGTGCCTTGAGGTTGGCGGGGCCGAAACTCAACTGGGCTTCACCGGGCACCCAGTCGTAACTCAGCGCGAGAGATGTGCTTTTGAAGTTGTAGGCCAGCCCTGTGTCCCAGCTCCAGCGGTTGGCCTCGCGCCCAGGAGCGAACGACACGCCCACGGCCAGGGCGGCCCTGTCTTGGCGGTTGGTCGACAACAGCTTGAGCGTGATGCCGGTGGCACCGCCAAAGTTGTAAGACACGCCCAGCATGACGGCCGGCTCTGCGATGGCGGTGGAACCGCAGACGAGCAGTGCGGCGGTAACGACAAACTTCTTCATGCTGTTTCCTTGGGAAAGGGTGAAGGGTGGATGGGAAAGCATGCGACCAGGTGGTGGCAGGCGTCAGGGGAGCATCAGCTTCAGCGGCGTGAGCGAGGCACCGGGGCCAGACAAAGCCCCACCTTCGGCATACCCCGCAGGGCAGGTGACGCTGGACATAGCGACCATCAGCGGGCTCAGCGATCGCTGAGCTGCATCGACACGGATGTGCGAAGGTAGCCGCCAAAACTGTTGGGCAGGTCGCTGCCTCCGTTGACCGAGATGCGCAGAGCGGTCTGGTGGTTGCCCGTGATGGCACCGGACAGGCCTGGCTGCTGCGTGCCCGGGTCTAGAGCTGACACGCGCACCGTGACGCTGACGACTGGGGTGGAAGCGTAGTCCCTTGGCACGAGGTCGGCAGGACACCGGCCCCGGATGTTTTCATAGCGGATAGACCCCGAGGTCATGGCAGGCAGATTCAGCCGAATCGTTCCGCCTGAAAAACGCCAGTTGAGTTGATCTCGGTTGATGGTCAACCAACTCAAAGACGGTAGCGTAGGCAGTTGCACCGTGGAATTGATCAAGGTTGAATCTTCGCGAACCAGCGTATACCGACAGTCTCCTTCCCCCACCTCGTCTCGGCGAGTGGCGATCCTGTTCTCATACAGCACTGCGGCTGTCGCACCGGTGAGTCTTCCCAAGGTTGGACTGATCTCTTCAAAAGTTCCGGTGACCCTGTAGGACTCGCGCCGCGTGAGCGTGCTGCCAAAGCCGAGATCCCGGCCTGCTTCGTAGTCCTCCTGGGAGATCGCTACCGGTCCTGCGAAGCTTCCACCTGGCGGTGCTTCGGCGGGAAGATTCACGACAACCTCAAACAGCGTGAATGGCTCGTTCAGCACGCTCCGCTCGCCGTCGCTGCACGCCCCGCCTTCGCGGTTGACGAGCACGGTGAAGCCGGTGCTGGTGGCCGGGTCGATGCCTAAACCGGGCAGCTGCCTGGGCAGGTCCAGCAGCAGAGGCGAGTTCTCCAGCGGATACGTATCGCCCGACGCTGCGCGGCGCACCCACTCCTGTCCGTTGACGCGGAACACCAAGTCGGCGCTGGAGGCGCTGCCGTCCGGGCAACGCAGCACGCCCACGGTGCCGGCGATGTTCAGACTGCCGTCGCGCGGCACTTCAATGGTTCGGGTCTTCTGGTAGACGCCCAGCGCCACCAAGGGACTGAGCGTGGCAGCACGGTCGCTCAGCTCGCTGGGCACAGCTTCACCATCGAAGACGCGCAGCCCGAGCGATGGATTGCGGCAGTAGCTGAGGTCGGCTTCCACCGCAGTCAGCGCGAAACGGCCGTGGTCAAAAAACTTTTCGGGGTTGCCCGCGCGGCTGCCCAGTGCGTAGAACTGGCTCACCGCCAGCGGCGTGGCGTTGACGCGGCATTCTTCAAACGCCGCAGCGCGCAGTGCGTCGAGCAGATCGGGATACAGCTCGCTGGTCAGTCGGCCACACACCGCTTCCAGGTCCAGCCGCTGGCACATGGATTCCATGCTCATGACCACGCCCAAGTCGCGCACGGTCAGATCGTCGTCGAACTCGGCGCGGGCCATCTGGCCTTTCATCACGTCCAGCAACTGATCAAACTTGGCCTCGATCAAGGCCATGTTGGCCACCGGGTCGCCGCTGGTGCAGGTCGCGCCCGTGTTTTCCACAAAGGCCTGTGTCGCAAACAGTGGCACGGTCAGTTCGCTGAAGGACTCGAGGCTGCTGGCGATCAGCACCTGCGCATTGGCCTGGGCGCGTGCTGAGGCATCGCAGCTGGCCTGCTCCAGCTCCCGGATCTTTGCTGAAAGGCAAACGTCCTGGATGGCCTCCAGTTCATTGAAAACGCCCACCGCGCGGCTCTGGTCTCCATCGTTGGCGGCACGCAAAAGACGAGTTTTGAGGACGGCGATTTGCGCGTCGCAGTCGACCGGCTGCACCACCACGCTGCCGCCTTCTGCTGCTTCGGCTTGGGGCAGCAGGCGTGCAGAAGCGGCCTGCACACGATCCGCCACCAAGGCGGCTTGTGCACGGGCTTGCACTGGCAACACCGTGCCCGCCGCGCCATAGCCCAGTGAAGTGACCAGCGAAGTCAGCACGCCACCGCTGACGGTGCCGGGGATCATCCACTGCTCGCCGTTCACCTCCCAGAAAAAGCGCACGTTGGCCGGCAGGCCGGCCACGCTGTACTTCAGTTCGGCCGGCGCATTCAGCGCCTGCCCGGCCGGGCTGAAGCGAAAGCGCGCCAGCGCTGGGCTGGCCACGGTTTCCTGCTGCACGCTCACGTCGACCGTTTCCGTGAGGGCCGCTGCCGGCAGCGCGAGGCTAAGCCCTTGCAGCGTCAAGGTGCCACCCGCTATGCCCACCGCCTGGGTGGTGCGGGTGACGGGGACACCCGGTTCCGCAGATGGGTCAGCGCCGCTCCCTCCGCAACCCGAAACAACACCAGCCAAAGCCAAGCAAGCCGCTGACCAAGAAAGTTTCACAAGGACTCCTGACGCCAGCACCCCGTGTGCAGGGGTTTCAGCGCGATGCAAACGAATGGTTACATCGTAGGAAGTGCGAGCGCAAACCACCATTCGCCCGTGTGCGTAGGGGCACACCAAACGTCTACGCACTTGGGCGTAGCGCGGCGGCGAAGACTTGAGGATCAGGCCCGCGAAGGGCCTTGGGTGCGGATGGCGTAGGCCGCCATTTCGGCGCTGTTGCGAATGCCCAGCTTGCGCCGGATGTTCTCGCGGTGCTTCCGGGCGGTGGCTTCGCTGATGTCCAGGCGCTGGCCAATTTCTTTGCTGGTCAGGCCTTTGCCCACCAAGTGCAGCACCTTGGTTTCGCTGGCGGTGAGCTTGCTGGCGGGCTCCGCCACCGGCACCTCGGGCACAAAGAGCTGGGCGATGTCGGCGCTGATGTAGCGCCGCCCCTCGGCCACGCGGCGGATGGCCAGCAGCAGTTCGTCGCTGTTTTCGTCTTTCGGCAGGTAGCCTGCGGCGCCAAAGCCCAGCGCGGCGCGGATGGACTGCGGGTCCAGCCGGGCCGTGACCACCAGCACCTTCACCGGCGAACCCGCGCGCTGCAAGGCTTCCACCACCGTCAGACCGTCCAGTTTGGGCAAGCCCAGGTCGAGCAGCAACACGTCGGGTTGCAGCGACTGCGCCATGGCAAGCGCCTGCTCGCCGTCGCGCGCGGCGCCCGCGCAGCGCATGTCGGCCTGCGTGCCCAGCAGCATCTGCAGGGCATCGACCAGCAGGGCGTGGTCTTCGGCAATGAGGACGCTGATGGGTGGCATAGTGGCGATTATCAAAGATCGCACCATGCCTTCCGTGCCCCATCCGGGTCGACCCGTCCCGACATCGCCCACCACCGACCTGGCCGCCTACGAGCGGCAGACCGTTGCGCGCCATCTGGTGTTCGAGCTGCGCACGCCGCTCCTGAGCCTGGCCCTCATGTACGGCGCCTGCGCCTGGCTGATGCTCGGTCGTGTGCCGCACGCCTGGGTTGCCGCGTGGCTCGCGTTTGGTGTGGCGGCCAGCGCCACACGCGAGTGCTTTGTGTGGTGGATCCGGCCCCGCATGGACAGCGGCCCATCGCACAACACGGTGCTGGGGGTGTACCCCTGGCTATCGCTGGCATCGGGCATCGGCTGGGGGGTTTTTTGCCTGATGTACGCCAACAGCAGCGAACCCCTCACCCAGTTGCTGGCCGGCACCGCGACGGCTGCCCTGATCGGCGTGGCCGTGATCTCCCTATCGGTGCACCTGCCCGCGCTGTATGCGTTCGCGCTACCCATCTTTTCGGCCAACCTCTGGCTCTACCTGCGGTCTGGTGAACCCGAGCAACTCGCGCTGGCCGGACTGAGTCTGTTGTACCTGAGCGTCATCGTCCGCTACGCCCACGACGCCCGACGGGTCCACCGCGAAACCATCCGCCTGCGCTTCGAGAACCAGCGTCTGATCAGCGACCTGGAAGAGCGCAACGCCGAGGTGGAAAGCGCCTCACGCAACAAGAGCCTCTTCCTGGCCGGTGTGAGCCACGACCTCAAGCAGCCCATCCGCGCCATTGGCATGTACACCGGCTTCCTGCGCCACAGCGCCCCGCGCGACGCCGCGTCCGATGTGGTGACACAGACGGCCGAAAAAATCGAGAGCGCGGTGAGCGCGATCCACGGCCAGATCAGCCGCCTGCTGGAACTCTCGCGCCTCGAATCGGGTGCCATGCCGCTCAACCTGGAGCTGCTGGACCTGGACGATGTGTTCAGCTCTGTTCACCAGTTGCTGGCACCGCAGGCGCAAGCGCAAGACGTGCGGCTGCGCTGGGCTTTTGGCCGCCAACGCGAGGTGTGGGCCGACCGCCGCATGCTCGAATCCATCCTCGCCAACTTCATCAGCAACGCCATCAAGCACACCGAAGGCGGCCGCGTGTACGTGGGCACGCGCTGGCGCACCGGCTACCCTGAAGGCCAGCGCCTGTGCATCGAGGTGCGCGACAGCGGCTCAGGCATCACACCCGAACAGCTGCCGCTGCTGTTCGACGCTTATCGCAGCTTCGACGACCGCCAGGCCAGCGAGAGCCACGGCCTGGGTCTGGCCATTGCCAAGGCGCAGGCCAGCTATCTGGGCTGCGACATCGCGGTGAACTCCGCGCCTGGGCGCGGGTCCAATTTCACGCTGTGCGGCCTGCGCACGACAGACTCACGCATCGACACCCTGCCCCAGCCCCCCAACACGGTGAGCCCATGACCCAGACACTCTCCAAATTCCAGAGCTTCCGCCTGTTCACCCGCAAAGTGGGGGCGCTCACGCTGCCCTATTTCAAATCTGAAGAGAAGTGGAAAGCGCGCGGCCTGTTGCTGGCCATCGTGCTGCTCAACCTGGGCGCGGTCTACATGCTGGTGCTCATCAACGAATGGAACCGG
>JALOSH010000156.1 GCA_025458545.1 Hydrogenophaga sp. | reverse complement strand
GCGCCTGGCGCAGCGCATCGGGCTGATCCTGGGCACCGAAGCGCCCGCGTTGATCGACCCGCAGCTGGTGGTGTTCGCCGGCGACCACGGCCTGGCGGCGCGCGGTGTGTCGGCCTACCCGAGCGACGTCACCTGGCAGATGGTGGAGAACTTCCTCGGCGGTGGCGCGGCGGTTAGTGTGCTGGCCCGCCAGCACGGCATCGGGTTGACGGTGGTCGACTGCGGCGTGCGGCACGACTTTGCGCCCAGGGCCGGGCTGGTCGTCCACAAGATCGCCCCCGGCACCGCCGACGCGCTGGAAGGCCCGGCCATGACCGCCGATCAGTGCGAGCAGGCCCTGGCCAACGGCGCTGCCTTGGTGAAAGGCCTGTCCGGCAACGCGCTGCTGCTGGGCGAGATGGGCATCGGCAACACATCGGCCGCGTCGTTGCTGATGAGCCGCCTGACCGGGCTGGACATCGTGGATTGCACCGGCGCGGGCACTGGGCTGGACGCCGAGGCGGTACAGCGCAAGATCGGCATCTTGCGGCAGGTGCTGGCACGCCACACCGACGCCACCGATCCGCTGGATGCGCTCGCCGCGTTCGGTGGTTTCGAGATCGCGACCATGGTGGGTGCGGTGCTGCAGGCGGCCTGGGAGCGGCGGGTGATTGTGGTCGATGGCTTCATCGCCAGTGCCGCCGTGCTGGTGGCGAGCAAGCTGCAGCCGACCGTGTTGCAGCGCTGCGTTTTCGCCCACCGCTCGGGCGAGCGTGGGCACGCGCTGATGCTCGCGCACCTGAAGGCCGAGCCCTTGCTGGACCTGGGCCTGCGCCTGGGCGAAGGCTCGGGCGCGGCCCTGGCCTGGCCGCTGCTGCTGAGCGCTTGCGCGATCCTGCGCGATATGGCCAGCTTCGAGTCGGCCGGGGTATCGCGGCAGGAAACCGCCCCGGCGGCGTTGCGCTGAGGGTATGAACTTCATCCGCCACTTCCTGATCGCGGTCCAGTTCTTCACCCGCATCCCGGTGACGGGGCGGCTGGCCGACTGGGTGGGGTTCAGCCCGGCCATGTTGCGCGCCAGCGCCGCGCATTTTCCGGGCGTGGGCTGGGTGGTGGGCGGGCTCACCGCTGCGGTTTTCTGGGGCCTCATGCAGGCCCTGGTGGCCCAGCCCGCCGCGCCCTGGGTGGCGGCGGTGCTCAGCACGGCCTTCAGCGTCTGGCTCACCGGCGCTTTTCATGAAGACGGGCTGGCCGACACCGCCGACGGTCTGGGTGGCGTGGTCGGCCGTGAGCGCGCGTTGGAGATCATGAAAGACTCGCGCATCGGCACCTATGGCGCCGCCGCGCTGGTGCTGGCCTTGCTGACCAAGGTGCTGCTGCTGGGCCTGCTGGTGCAGGCCGGTGGCGCGTTGCAGGCAGCGCTGGCCGTGTTTGCGGCCCACGTCACCTCGCGCTTCATGCCGCTGCTGGTGATCCGCACCTTGCCGCACGTGGGCGACACGGCATCCTCCAAAAGCAAACCGCTGGCCGACAGCATCGGCACCCTGGGCCTGCTGGCCGGCCTGCTGTGGTGCTTGCCTGCCCTGGTGCTGGCGGGCTGGTGGGCGCCGGGCCTGCCTTGGCTTCCAGCGGTGCTGGGCGCGCTGGTGGGCACGGCGTGGATGTGGCGCTTGCTGCGGCAGCGTTTGCAGGGGTTCACCGGCGACGGGCTGGGCGCCACCCAGCAGCTGAGCGAACTGCTGTTCTATCTGGGCCTGGCGCTGGCGCTGTGAGGGGCGCACCATGAAACT
Source organism: Hydrogenophaga sp. (assembly GCA_025458545.1). The sequence continues at coordinate 5,757 of JALOSH010000156.1, read as the reverse complement.
CTGGTTGCTGCGACACGCCCGCGTCGAACTCGCGGCCGGGCTCTGCTACGGTGCCAGCGACGTGCCGGCCAACGCCCTGCTCACGCAGCAGGCTGCCGAGGCCGCGGCGGGTTTTCTGCCGCCCGGGTTGCCGGTCTGGGTATCGGGACTGGGGCGGGCGCAGCAACTGGCCATGGAACTGGGCAGCCTTCGGCCCGACCTGGCCGAAGCGGTGATCGACACCCGTTTGAACGAGATGGACTTCGGCCACTGGGAGCTGCAGCGCTGGGACGCCATACCGCGCGCCGCGTTCGACGCCTGGATGGCCGACTTCGCGCACCACCGTTTCGGTGGCGCACAGAGCACGCAGCAGCTCATCGACCAGGTGGCCGACGTGCTGGACGACCTGCGTGGCAGCGCGCACGGCGAGGCGGTCTGGGTCACCCACGCGGGCGTGATCCGTGCCGCGCAGTTCATCGCCAGCCATGGCCGCGGCCCGATCCGCTACGCCCGCCAATGGCCCACAGAAGCCCCAGCGCCCGGTGGTCACCTCTGCCTGACGGTGTAGCAACGCTGGCGCTCAGGGCACACTGTGGCCCATGGAGTCTTCACCCCTCAAGCCCCCCGCCAGCCTGGCCCGGATGAAAGCCCTGGCGCTCGGCCTGCTGTTGCTGGCGGCGGTGGTCTATGTGCTGACCACGCTGCTCACCCCGCAGCACCCCGCCTGGGGCTACGTGGCAGCCGCGGCCGGCGCGGCGGTGGTCGGCGCGCTGGCCGACTGGTTTGCGGTGGTGGCACTGTTCCGCCATCCGATGGGGCTGCCGATTCCGCACACCGCCATCGTGGTGGCCAACAAAGACCGGCTGGGCTCGGCGCTGGCCCGCTTTCTGGGCACGCACTTCCTCACCGCCGAACACGTGCGCCCCATGCTCCAGCGCTGGGACCTGGCGCGCGAGCTGGGCCGCTGGCTGGAGCAGCCCGAGTCCGCCCAGCGCGCGGGCCTTTGGTTGCAGCAGGCCACGCCCGCCTTGCTCAAGGCGCTGGACCAGACCCAGGTTCGCCAGTGGGTGGCGCAGCTGGCCCAGCGCTTGCTGCGCCAGGTGGACCTGGCCACGCTGGGCGGCCAGGTGCTGGGCGCACTCACCCATCATGGGCACCACCAGCAGTGGCTCAATGGCCTGCTGCACCAGCTGGCCGAATGGGCCGAGCAAGAGGCGGTGCAGGAACAGCTCACCGAGCGCATCGCGGGCGAGCTGAAAGAACTCAAATACCTGGGGCTGGACCAGATGGCCGCGCGCCTGGCCACCCGCAAGCTGGTGGCCGCGCTCACCCACACGCTGGCCGACGTGGCGTCCGACCCGCAGCACGTACTGCGGCACCGGTTCGACGACTGGATGGCGCAGTCGATCCAGCGGTTGCAGACCGACGCCGACTGGCAGGCCCGGGTGGCGACCTGGCGCGACGCCTGGCTGGACCAGCCGCAGTGGGGCCAGCCGATTGAAGCCTGGTGGCACGAGGTGATGCAGCGGCTGGCCGACGAGGCGTGGTCACCCGGTACCGGGCTCGCCGAGCGTTACACCAGCGTGGTGCAGGCGGCCGGGCGCCAGTTGCTGGCCGACGCCAACCTGCGCGAGTGGCTCAACGGACAAGCCCAGTCCTTGCTGCTGCGCGCGGTGGAGGGCGGGCGCGAAAACATCGTGGGTTTTGTGGCGCAGCGGGTCCAGGCCTGGGACGCGGACGACCTGAGCCGGGTGCTGGAGGAGCACATCGGCCGCGACCTGCAGTTCATCCGCATCAACGGCACGCTGGTGGGCGCGCTGGTGGGCCTGCTGTTGCATGCCGCCACGGCATTTGTGGTCAAGCTCCCGCTGGTGCAGGGCTGGATGGGATAAATCCCACCCCCCGCGCCGCCTGTGGGGTCACCCCCTGGGGGGCGCCAGCTGCGGCCCGGCAAAGCCGGTTCCGCGCTGGCCTGCGCTGACGCGATGTGCTTCGCGGGGTGACTGCTCAGACTGCTTCAGGCCGTCGTCTTGGGCTTGAAATCGCAGTGGGCCGACACCGCGCACTGGTGGCACAGCGGCTTGCGCGCCATGCACACATAGCGCCCGAGCAAGATCATCCAGTGGTGCGAGTCCACCGCATAGGAGGCGGGCACGCGCCTGATCAGTTGCTGCTCCACCGCCAGCGGCGTCTTGCCCGGTGCCAGGCCGGTCCGGTTGCTGACGCGGAAGATGTGGGTGTCCACGGCAAACGTGGGCTGACCGAAGGCCACGTTGAGCACCACGTTGGCGGTTTTGCGGCCCACGCCGGGCAGCGCTTCGAGCGCCTCGCGGGTGCGTGGCACCTGGCCACCGTGCTGCTCCACCAGGATCTGGCAGGTCTGCATCAGGTGCCTGGCCTTGCTGCGGTACAGGCCGATGGTCTTGATGTAAGCCTCCAGCCCTTCCTGCCCGAGCGCCAGGATTTTCTGCGGTGTGTTGGCCACCGGGAACAGCTTGCGCGTGGCTTTGTTGACGCCCACGTCAGTGGCTTGTGCCGAGAGCAGCACGGCGGCCAGCAGTTCGAAAACACTGGTGTATTCCAGCTCGGTCACCGGGTGCGGATTGGCCGCTTGCAGGGTGGCAAAAAAGGCTTCGATGGCGGCGGTTTTCATGCCGCGCAGTGTAGGGCCAGCGCGGCCCTTCAGTGCAGGCGTGAAGCGTCGACGTAGCGCTGCGCTTGTGGCAGCCGGGCGCGCATCCAGGCGGCGTCCACATCGAGCGCCGCCAGCACGTCGGCGGGTAGATCGTCCACCGCCGCCTCGTCGGTGGCCGGCGCGGCGGCCAGCAGCTCGGCCACGTGCAGCACCGCGCCCAGGCGCGAGAAAGGTTGGGCCGCCAGCGGTGCGGCGGCAGCGTCCAGCGCCTGGATCATGTTGTCGGGGAAATTCCAGCAGCGCGCCAGCTCGGCGCTCACCTGGCCTTCGGTGAGCCCCATCAACGCGGTTTCGCGTTGCCAGCGCTCGCCCGGGGCTTGAGGCTGGCGCTCGAACTCGGCCACACAAGAGGGCGACTTCATGCCCATGAGCAGCTCACCCAGGCGCACCATGAAGCCGGTCAGCCAAGCCTGCTCGCTGTCCGACCCGATGCCGTTGGCCAGCCACTGGCTCAGGCCGCCGCAGGTCTGGCTGGCGCGCCAGAACGCCTGGCGGTCCAGTCCGGGGGCCACTGGAAAGGCGTCGTTGAAGAACGCGGCCAGCGCCAGCGCACGCACCTGGTTCACGCCCACGCGGGCAATCGCTTCATCGATGGTGCCCACCTTGTGGCGGTTGCCGTAGTGGGCGCTGTTGGCCAGGCGCAGCAGCTGAACGGCGAGTGCGGGGTCCCGCTCGATGGCCTCGCGCAGGTGGGTCAGCGGCACATCCTCTTCATTCAAGGAACGTATCAGGTCGTGCGCCACCTGGGGCATCATGGGCAAGGTCAGGTTCTTGAAGAATTCGTTCGCTGTCATGGGGTTCTCCGGTCAAGACTCGGGGTCATGCCCGGCATTCTTGCGGCTTGTGACCGATCCCATGCCCTGAAAACCGGCACAAAGCACCCGCATTTGTGCTCCCAAGCGCTGCCGGCCCTGGTGGTTGTGCGTTCGGGCACGCCCACGGTGCCGAGCATCGGGCGCTAACATCCGGGTCATTTCCTTCGTCGAAACCTCCGCCATCCGCGAACTCTTCAAGCTGCTGGGCAAGCCCGGCATCATCAGCTTCGCCGGCGGCTTCCCCGACAGCGCCCTGTTCGACGTTGACGGCATCCGCGAAGCCGTCAACGCCGCGCTGACCGAAGAACCCGGTGGCACCCTCCAATACGGCGCCACCGAGGGTTATCAGCCCCTGCGCGAGCAGCTCGCCGCTTTCATGGCCAGCAAGGGCACAGCCGGGGTGACGGCGAGCGACCTGATCTGCTGGGCAAGACGCTGATTTCGCCGGGCGACAAGGTGATCGTCGAAGGCCCCACCTTTCTCGCCACCATCCAGTGCTTTCGCCTTTACGGCGCCGAGCTGATCACTGCGCCGGTGGATGGCCAGGGTGTGGACGCCGACCGCCTGGAGCAACTGATCCAGGAACACAAGCCCAAGTTCGTCTACCTCATCCCCACCTTCGGTAACCCCAGTGGCGCCATGCTCAGCCTGGAGCGCCGTCGGCAGGTGCTGGCCATGGCGGTGAAACACAACACGCTCATCGTGGAGGACGATCCGTATGGCGATCTGTACTTTGGCGACGCACCGCCCCCCAGTCTGCTGACCCTGAGCGACAGCGTGCCCGGCAGCCGCGAGCGCCTGGTGCACTGCGGTTCGCTCAGCAAGGTCCTCTCGCCCGGCCTGCGTGTGGGGTGGATGGTCGGCCCCGCCGACTTGCTGGCCAAGGCCACCATGTGCAAGCAGTTCAGCGATGCCCACACCAGCACCTTCGCCCAGGCCACCGCCGCGCAGTGGGCAACGCCCTGCGGCGCGAGCTGGGCGACGCGATCGAATTCGTGCAACCGCAAGGCGGCCTGTTCGTCTGGGCCCGCCTCACAGGCGCGGGCGGCAAAGTGGCCGACGGCGGCGAGCTGGCCAAGCGAGCGATCGAAAAAGGCGTGGCCTTCGTACCCGGTGCGCCGTTCTACGCCAACCAACCCGACCACTCAACCCTGCGCCTGAGTTTTGCGACGGTGGGTGTGGACAAGATTGAAGAGGGCGTGGGGCGCTTGGGCGCGGCGGTCTGAGCCCCAACACAACTGCGTGGAGCCTCCTCGGGCCCACTTGGCCGCGCAGTCAGCCGCGAGTTCCTCGCTGACCTTTGGGCCCAGAGGCGCCGCCTGGCCGCGGTGCCTTGTAGAGGGCCCAGGGAACCCGGCCGCGAAACAAGGGCATCAGCCGGTCGAGGCAGACCACCGCGTGTTGTTCGCTGTGGCGCTGGCACAGGTGGGCGTACAGCTGGACGCGAGCGTGCCACAGGCCTTGTGCGTCGTGCATCTGGTGCAAGCGGATGGCCAACGGTGTGGGGTCGCGTCGGTCTTGCTCGTCCAGCATATCCAGCATGGCGCGCCGGATGGCGGCCACCGCCTCGGGCGAATGCGGGAGCAGCTTGAGCCCGAGCATGGCCTTGATGCTGTCGCTGAGCTGGTTGCGCACACTGACCATGGCAAGGACCTGGACGCGTTGGTGGGACTTGGCGCGACCCGGCTGGCCGTGCCGCTTGATTCGAACAGCTTTCCGTCGGGCGCGGGTCGCTTTGCTGCAACTGTTTGTTTCACGCGGGGACACCGGTAGACCGCGCGGGTCGGTTCATGGCTCCGCTTCGAACTGCGCCGCGTTCTTGCCCTTGAAGGGCGCGTAGAAGGCCTTGATGGCCGCCATGTCGGCCTCCACGTCCCCGGTGGGCTGGAACAGCGGGCCGAGGCCGCTGCGCTTGTGGGTGTAGTCCATGTAGGCCATGACGATCGGCACCTGGGCCGTCTGAGCGATGTGGTAGAAGCCCGTTTTCCAGTAGCGCGTCTTGCTGCGGGTGCCTTCGGGCGGCACGATGAGCTGCAGCGGGCCGTCGGCATCGCGGATGGCCTGGGCCGACGCCGCCACCAGATTGTTGGCCTGGTCGCGGTTGACGGCGATGCCGCCAAGCCAGCGCATGACCGGGCCGAACGGCGCCTTGAAGATGGTGTGCTTGCCCATCCAGTAGGGGTTCAGGCGCAGGGCAAAGGCCACCATCAGCGTGTAGGGCAGGTCCCAGTTGCTGGTGTGGGGCGCGGCGATGAACACGCTCTTGGC
>JALOSH010000155.1 GCA_025458545.1 Hydrogenophaga sp. | reverse complement strand
GATGATCAACGTCTTCAGCCGAAGCACCCTGGCCGCGCCGCCTTCGGCGCACGGTCCCGGCACCTGGGTCTTCGGCAGCAGCGTCGCCCTCAACCGGCGTGTGCTGCGCAGCAACGACACGGTCAACGTGTTCCACCGCGGCTTCGTCGCCTGCGACCGCTATGCCGGAGGCGAGGTGGCCATGGCAGCGCTGACCTGCCCGGTGCTGTTCCTGCTGGGCGGACTGGACCAGATGACACAGCCCAAATCAGCGCAAAGCCTGATCCAGGCGGCCAAGGCAGCGGGCAAGACGGCGCAGGTGGTCACGCTGCCGGTCGGCCATTACGAAATGACCGAAACCCCGGATTCGGTTCTGTTGGCGATCCGCGATTTTTTGCGCGCATGAAGGCCGTTTCAGCGTCTGCCATCTCGCCGCCCATGGGCGCGGATCGCGCGCGCGAGATCGCCACCACGTTCGACCTGCGTGCCCTGCCCGCCGACTTCCTGGCCAACCCCTACCCGGTCTATGCCGCGCTGCGCGAGCACGATCCGGTGCGGCGCATGCCAGACGGCTCGCTCTTCCTCACGCGCCATGCGGATCTGATGGCGGTGTACCGCGATGCGGCGCTGTTCAGCTCCGACAAACACGTCGAGTTCGCGCCCAAGTACGGCGTGGACTCGCCGCTGTACGAGCACCACACCACCAGCCTGGTGTTCAACGACCCGCCGCTGCACACGCGGGTGCGCAAGCTCATCATGGGCGCCCTCACCCGCCGCGCGATCGCCGACATGGAGCCGGGCCTGATCGCGCTGGTCGACCAGCTGCTCGACCGCATCGAAGCCCAGGGCGGCGGCGACCTGATCGAGGACTTTGCCTCGGCCATTCCGGTCGAGATCATCGGCAACTTGCTGGGCGTGCCACAGCAAGACCGAGGCCCGCTGCGCGACTGGTCGCTCGCGATCCTGGGTGCGCTCGAACCGGTGCCCACGCCAGCGCAGCAGGCCGCGGGCAACCGCAGCGTGACCGACATGCTGGCCTACCTGCGCACCCTCGTCGCGGAGCGCCGCAAGGCGCCCGGCGACCCGGAGCGCGACGTGCTCACGCGCCTGATCCAGGGCGAAGCCAGCGGCGAGCAACTCAGCGAAGCCGAGCTGCTGCAAAACTGCATCTTCTTGCTCAACGCCGGGCATGAGACCACCACCAACCTGATCGGCAACGGGCTGATCCTGCTGCACGAATTCCCTGCCGCCCGAGCGATGCTGCTGGCGGACCTGCGAGCGGCCACCGACGACGCGGCCAGGCAACAGGTGCTGGCGCTGGCGGTGGACGAATGCCTGCGCTTCGAGTCGTCCAACCAGCTGGGCAACCGCCGCGCGCTGGCCCCGGCCACCGTCGGCGGCGTCGACGTGGCCGCTGGCACGCTGGTGACGCTGTGCATCGGCGCGGCCAACCGCGACCCGGCGGCGTTCGCCGACCCCGAGACGTTGAACCTGCGTCGCGAGGGCAACAAGCACCTGGCCTTCGGCTTCGGCATCCACCAGTGCGCAGGCCTGAGCCTGGCGCGGCTGGAGGGGCGGATCGCCCTGGGTCGCTTTCTGCAGCGCTTTGAGCGCTTCGAGCTCAGCGCACCGCCCTTGCGGGGTGGCCGGGCGCGCTTCCGCGGTTTTCTATCGGCCCCGTTCAGGACCCGCTGATCAGGGCACCGAGGGCGCGGCCAGGGCCTGCGCGACGCTCATGCTGCGCAAGCCGCTACCAGCCCAGAAAGCTTCGGTGCTGCCCGTGGTGGGCAGCAACAGGCGCTGCGCCAGCGGTTCCAGCGGCAGCTGCGCCGGGTCTTGCAGCAGCACGTAGCGCTCGTCCTCTTCGTCCAGCCGACCCAGCCAGTCCAGCGCCACCAGCGCCGCCACCGGCTCTTCCAGATGCAGCGGGTCCACGCGCAAAGTCTGGGCCAGGGCTTGCAGGCTCAGGCCGCGCTGCGGGGTGTCGCGGGCCGTCTGCAACTGCCCCAGGCTCTCCAGCGCGAGCTGGAAACGCCAGCCTGGCGAATTGCCCCGTCGCGCAATGCCCGAGAGCAGGCTCGGCAGATAAGCCGCGACCACCGCGCCCAGCAGCACGATGACCCAGGCCAGGTAGAACCACACCAGCAAAATCGGCACGGTGGCGAAGGTGCCGTAGACCACCGAATAGGTCGGCACCTTGGCCAGGTACCAGGCGAGCGCGCTCTTGGCCAGCTCCAGCCCGCCGGCCACGAACAGCCCGCCCACCAGCGCATGACTCCAACGCACGCGGGTGTTGGGCACGTAGCGGTACAGAGCGGCCATGCCGACCATCACCAGTCCGAACTGCAAGGTGTCCAGCAGCAGGCGCAGGCCACCCGGTAGCCCGGAGACCACGCCCCGCGACACCGTGAGCGCGTACGAGGTGACCGACAAACTGCCCGCCAGCAACAGGGGGCCCAGCGTGAGCACCGCCCAGTACACCAGGATGCGCTGGGTCAGCGGACGGGTCTGGCGGACCCGCCAGATGTCGTTGAGCTTGCGGTCGATGGTCAGCACCAGGGCGAGCGCGGTGACCAGCAGCACCAGCGCCCCGGCCCAGCCCATCTGCCCGGCTTTGGACGCGAACTGGCTGAGGTACAGCAGCACCTGCTTGGCAATGTGGTCCGGCACCAGGCTTTGCACCAGCCAGCGCTGCAGGGTGTTCTGCAGCTGCGCAAAAACAGGAAAGGCGCTGAAGACGGCGAGCGCCACGGTGAACAGCGGCACCAGCGAAATGGTGGTGGTGAAGGTCAGGCTCGACGCGGTGACACCGAGCCGGTCTTCGCGAAAGCGCTCGCGCAGTGTTGCGGCCGTGTTGCGCCAGGGGAACCTGCGCGCCTCGCGCCACACATCCCAGACTAGGGTTTGTGCGCCTCTCAGGCGCTCGGTGAGGGTCATGCCGGTATCATGCCACCGGCCCGATCCGGGCTGCAGCAGCCCTGTTCCATGACCGCTCCCCTCCGCTCTGTCGGCGCTTCGTCCAACGTGAACCTGACCCGCTCGCTGGCCGTGGGCAGCCTGCTCGGCCTGATCGTGCTGGGCCTTTTGTGGGAGCTCTGGCTGGCCCCACTGCGCCCGGGGGGGTCGTGGTGGGTGCTCAAGGTGCTGCCGCTCACGCTTCCGCTGGCCGGTCTGCTGAAAAACCGCATGTACACCTACCGCTGGGTGAGCCTGCTGATCTGGCTTTACTTCACCGAAGGCGTGGTGCGTGCCTGGAGCGACACCGGCCTGTCGGCGGGGCTCGCGGGCATCCAGGTGCTGCTGTGCGTGATGCTGTTCGTCGCCTGTGCGCTGCACGTGCGCATTCGCCTGCGCACGGCGGGCAAGGAGGCGATTGAGGCCGACAAGTTGCGCCACGCTGCCGCCACCGGCGCCGCCGCCGACCCGGTACAGCCGCGGCCATGAACGCCCTGGTCCAGAGCCTGTGCCAGGCCGTGGGCACTGCCCATGTGCTGACGCATGACGACCCCGCCACCGATCTGAGCGCCTGGGAGCACGACTGGCGCAAACGCGCCCGTGGCCGGGCGCTGGCGGTGGTGCGGCCAGCCGACACCGCTGAAGTGGTGGCCGTTGTCAGGGCCTGTGCCGCGGCGGGTGTGTCCATCGTGCCGCAGGGCGGCAACACTGGTCTGGTGGTGGGCTCGGTGCCCGACGCCAGTGGCACGCAGGTGTTGCTGTCCCTCACCCGCATGAACCGCGTGCGCGCTCTTGACGCTGCCAACCTCACCATGACGGTAGAAGCCGGATGCGTCCTGCAGACGCTGCAGGACACGGTGGAACAAGCCGGCTTTCTGTTTCCGCTGTCGCTCGCTGCTGAAGGCAGCTGCACCATCGGCGGCAACCTGGCCACCAACGCCGGAGGCACCCAGGTGCTGCGCTACGGCAATGCGCGCGAACTGTGCCTGGGCCTGGAAGCGGTGACCGCGCAGGGCGAGGTGTGGAACGGTCTGAGCGGCCTGCGCAAGGACAACACCGGCTACGACCTGCGCAACCTCCTCATCGGCAGCGAGGGCACGCTGGGCATCATCACCGCGGCCACGATGAAGCTCTACCCCCTGCCCGCCGCCCGGCTCACCGCCTGGGCCGCCGTGCACAGCCTGGACGCAGCCGTGGCCCTGCTCGGCCTGGCGCACCAGCACCTGGGCCCCGGCCTGACCGGTTTCGAGGTGATGGGCCAGTTCGCACTCAGCCTGGTGGCCAAACACTTCCCACAGCAGCGGGTGCCGCTGTGGAAAAAATCCAGTTACTGCGTGCTGCTGGAGAACAGCGATAGCGAGTCCGAGTCGCACGCCCGCCACCAGTTCGAAAAGCTGCTGGAATCCGCGTTCGAGCAAGGCGTGGTGAGCGACGCGGTGGTGGCCGAAAACCTGGGCCAGGCCCGCGCGCTCTGGCACATCCGCGAAAGCATCCCGCTGGCCCAGGCCGAAGAGGGCCTGAACATCAAGCACGACATCAGCATCCCGGTCTCGCGCATCCCGGCCTTCTGCGCCGAGACCGATGCCTTGCTGCAGCGCGAGATTCCCGGCGTGCGGCTGGTGAACTTCGGGCACCTGGGTGATGGCAACCTGCACTACAACGTGCAGGCGCCAGACGGTGGCGATGCCAAGGCTTTCCTACAAGCGATGGAAGAACGGGTGAACACACTGGTGTTCGACGCGGTCGCGCGCTACCATGGTTCGATCAGCGCGGAACATGGTGTGGGCAGCCTCAAGGTGGACCACCTTCCCGACTACAAGGACCCGACGGCCTTGTACATGATGCGGGCCATCAAGCGCGCACTGGACCCCCACAATCTTTTGAATCCTGGCCGCGTCCTATTGCCATGAATAGCCGTCTGTTCCACGCACTGGCGGGTGCAGCCACGCTGCTGGGGCTGGTGTTGCCCGCTGCGGCCAGCACCGACGACCCGACCCGGCTCCTTCGCGAACAGGCGCGGGCCTACGAGCACGGCTCGGGCGTCAAGCGCAACATCGACACCGCGCTGGCGCTGTATTGCCAGGCCGCACTCGCCGGTGACGTGCCATCGCTGTACCACATGGGCTGGATCTACACCAATGGGCGTGGCGTGGTGCGCAACGATGCCTTTGCCGCCTACTATTTCAAGCGGGCTGCGGCGCAGGGCCATGAGGTTTCGGCCAACATGCTGGCGCTGGTTGGCCGGGAGCCCGCCAAGCCGCCCTGCATCGAACAGTCCGAAGCCAAGCGGCTGGCCGAAGCGCAAGCCGCGGCCGACCTGGCGGCCGCCCTGGCCGCGCAAGCGGAGCAGGCAGCCGCCGCAGAAGCAGCTGCCAAAGTTGCGCAGCAGGAAGCCGAGAACCGCTACAAAAAATGGATCGACACCGCGCAGGAAAAGCAGATCATGTCCATCGTGCGAATGCTCAGGGCCTGATGCAGCTGATCCCTGAAACCGCTTCACGTTTCAAGGTCACCCAGCCGCTGGACCCGGAACAGAACATCCGTGGCGGATTGGCATACCTGCGCTGGCTGCTCGCCTATTTCAAGGGCGATGTGGCACTGGTGGTGGCCGCGTACAACGCGGGTGAAGGCGCGATCGATCGCTTTCTGGGCATTCCACCGTATCCGGAAACGCAGGGCTATGTGAAGCGCATCCAGGAGATTTTCAGCCTGCCGCTGCACCCCTTCGACGCCCGCATCACCCCGCCGTCGCGGGAGCTTTCACGGATAACGCAAAGGCCGCGCTCCTGAAAAGACGCCGGGGAGCGAGCAGCGCAGCTGGCCGAGCGGCAGGCGGCTGGGGTCTTGGCGCAGCGGGCACAATGCACCCTGGCTTTCGACTTTCTCCGCACCATGACCGTTTCCACCGCCACCCGCCCCGTTCGCTCGCAATACGAAGATTTCATGCGCCACGTGTACACGCACGGTGTG
>JALOSH010000154.1 GCA_025458545.1 Hydrogenophaga sp. | reverse complement strand
GTGCCGGGCGTGACCACCCGCACCACCTTGCGCTCCACCGGCCCTTTGGCGGTGGCCACATCGCCCACCTGCTCGCAGATGGCAGCCGATTCGCCGAGCTTGATGAGACGCGCGAGGTAGTTGTCAACCGAGTGGAACGGCACGCCAGCCATCACCACCGGCTGGCCGGCCGACTGACCCCGCTGGGTGAGGGTGATGTCGAGCAGGCGCGCGGCTTTCTCGGCATCGGCAAAGAACAGTTCGTAGAAGTCGCCCATGCGGTAGAACACCAGTGTGTGCGGGTAGCCGGCCTTGATGGCCAGGTACTGCTGCATCATGGGCGTGTGTTGGTCCAGCGGGGCGGTCAAGGCGTTCTCGTGGGGCTTGGTGGGCGCAGCCACTGACTTTAGCAGGCTGCTTTTGTCGGCTGGGCCGACCACTCTCGGCATCCCCCACAATGCTGGAACGCCCAACATCCGACACCCGCAGCGCATGGCTTCTGAAGACTCCTCACCACGTCATGTGGCCAACACCAGCATGCCCTGGGAGGCGGTGTTCAACGCGTCCCCGCTGCCGACCGGCCTGAGTCGGCTCCGGGACGGCCTCGTGGTCGCCGTCAACGATGCCTGGCTGGCGGCGTTGGGCCTGACCCGCGAACAGGCGCTGGGCCGCACCACGGTGGAGCTGGGCCATTGGCCGAACGAAGCGGCCCGGCAGGATTTCCTGCGCCGCCTGCTGCAGGGACCGACCTATCAGACGCTGTGCTTCTCGCAGGGCCAGACACGCCGGGTGCGCATCCAGTCGACGGTGCTGTCCACCGAACCCGAGCCGCTGTTGATGGTGGTGCTGTCCGAGATCACCCAGGAGTACGAAACCGAGCAGGCCTTGCACCAAGCCAACCAGAGGCTGCAGCAGCAGGTGGAGTTGCACGAAGCGATCGAGAAGATGGCCCGGGTCGGTCACTGGACCAATGCGGTTGACGACCATCGCGTGGACTGGTCGCCCGGCCTGTTTGCCGTGTCCGGCATCGAACCGCAGCCTTTTTTCACCCGATCCGAGGGGCGAAGCGGCATCCATCCCGACGACCTGCCCGCCTGGCTGGCCGCCCGCGAGGCGCTGGACGGTCGCGAGGTGGAGGTCCGCTGGACGCGGCCCGACGGTGTGCAGCGCTGGTTCCGCACACGGATGGGCCGCACCGCGGTGGCGGGCAACCCGCAGACCGACTTTGGTGTGGTGCAGGACATCACCGCCGAGAAAGAAGCCGTGCAGGCGCTGGCGGGGCAGCTGGCGTTCATCTCTAACGTCACCGCCCGGGTGCCCGGCGTGTTGTTCCAGGCCGTTGTGCGCCCCGACGGCACCAGCCAGTTTCCCTACATGAGCCAGGGTGTGGTCGACATGCTGGAGATGGACGGACAGGATCTGCAAACGGAAGGCAACCGGTTTTTCAGCCGTGTGCACCCCGAAGACAAGAAGACCCTGATTGCTTCGCTGCAGCGTTCGGCCCGAGAACTCACCTTCTGGCGCGGCGTCTACCGGGTGGTTTTGCCGACCCGTGGCCTGCGCTGGTACAGCGTGGACGCCCAGCCCCAGCGCGAGCCCGATGGTTCCACGCTCTGGCATGGCTTCTGCAACGACGTCACTTCTTCGCGACTGGCCGAACAGGTGCTGCAGCGGCAGAACCGCATGCTTGAAGCGGTGCAGCAAGCGCAGGCCGCATTCATCGAGGCCGACGACGGACGGCGGGCCATTGACAGCCTCTTGAATGCGCTGCTGGAGGTCACCGGCAGCGAGTACGGATTCGTCGGCGAGGTGTTGTACGACCTGCACGACCAGCCCTATCTCAAAACGCATGCCGTCACCCACCTGGCCTGGGACGAGTCCACCCGGCGCCAGCACGACAAACAGGTGGAAGGCGGGATGGAGTTCCGCAACACGCGCACTGTGCTGGGCCGCGCGCTGCTCTCTGGCGAGACCGTGATGGCCCATGGGTCGCAGCTGGACGGACAGTTGCCTGGCGACGTCACGGCCACAGCCTTTGTGGGGGTGCCTTTGGCGGTGGGCGATCGCCTGGTGGCCATGGTCGGCTTGGCCAACCAGCCTGGTGGCTACAGCGAGAAAGACGTCGAGTTCTTGCAGCCGCTGCTGGGCGCTGTGCGCCAGCTGGTGCTGGCCTGGAGAAACAAGGCCGAGCGGTCGCGCTCGCGTCTTCAGTTGCAGGCCACCAGCGCCTTGCTGGCCGAGAAAAGTGCAGCCCTGCAGGTGACTTTCGACAGCATGAGCCAGGGCCTGACCATGGTCGACGCCAGCGGGCGCATCCGCTTCTACAACCGGCGTTTCCTGGAACTGCTGGATTTGCCGGAGTCCTTGCTGGAGGCACAGCCCCTGCACCGCGATGTGGTGGCCTTCCAGAACCGGCGCGGGGATTTCGGTGACAACTACAGCCTGCTCGATGCCTCGGTGCGCGCCTACGTGGGCCAGGAGCCCGCCGTCTTGCCACCGGAACTCTATTTGCGCCGAACGGTGGAAGGTCGGGTGCTCGAAATCTACAGCCGCTTGCTGCCCGAGGGCGGCATGGTGCGCACCTACAGCGATGTGACGTCCTTGCTGGAAGGGCAGGAAGCCCTGCGGCGTGAGCGCCAGCGCCTGGCCTGGGTGCTCGAAGCCACACGCCCGGGCGTCTGGGAGTTCGATCACCGGCTGCAGGTGTTCAAGGTGGACGAGCGCTGGGCTGGCATGCTCGGTTACACCCTGCAGGAGCTGGAGCCGTTGACAGAACACACCTGGCGCCGCTTGACCCATCCGGACGACATCCAGCGCATGGAACGGCTGCTGGGCGAGCACCTTGCTGGCCAGTCACCGTTCTACGAGTGCGATATCCGCATGCGGCACAAGGCGGGCCACTGGATCTGGATCAACGACCGGGCCCGCGTGCACGAACGCGATGAGCACGGCGCAGCGCTGTACATGTCGGGCACCCACATGGACATCACGGACCGTGTGATGGCCCAGGAGCAGGTCGGCGCACTCAATGCCACGCTGGAGCAGCGTGTGCGGGAGCGCACCCAGGCGCTGGAGCGGTCGATGCGCGACATGGAGGCGATCTCGTATTCCATTGCGCACGATCTGCGGGCGCCGTTGCGCTCGGTCAATGGTTTTGCCGCCCTGATTGCCGAGGAGGATGGCGACCAGCTCAGCCCCTTGGCGCGCGACATGTTCGGTCGCATCACGCGTTCATCGCGCAGCATGGGTCAGATGATCACCGACATGCTGGAGCTGCTGCGTGTGGTGCGTGTGGAACTGGAGCGGGTGCCGGTGGACATGGCCGCGCTGGCGCGCACAGCGATCGAAACCCTGGCCTCCGATGTGCCGCAAGTCCACATCGACATCCAGCCACTGCCGCTGGTGATGGGCGACGCGATCCTGCTCCGCCAGGTGCTGGTCAACCTGCTGGACAACGCTTTGAAGTATTCGAAGCATCGCGAGCAGCCTGAGCTGGTGCTGGGTTTTGACCGCGTGAAGGGTGCATTTTTCCTGCGTGACAACGGTGTCGGTTTCAACATGGCGCATGCAGAAAAACTGTTTGGCCTGTTCCAGCGACTGCACCCTGGATCCGAAGTGCCGGGAACTGGCGTGGGGCTGGCCATCGTGGCCCGCATCATCGAACGCCACGGTGGCCGCATCTGGGCCGATTCCAGGCCCGATGAAGGCGCCACCTTCTGGTGGACCTTGCCGCAGACCTGATGTGTCGGCACCGCGCCGTGGAGCGTTCGGGTGCCCTCGTTGCGGCCGCTTCGCGCGGGGTACGGCGTGGGCGCGGTCCGTCGGCAAAAACCCGGTGCGTGTTCACACCAGCGGTTCAGAACGGGGCGACGTGCACCGTGGGTGGAAAGTCGTCTTCCGGCGGCTGTTCGGGCCCGCTGCTCGTGCCGGGCAGCGCCTGGCGCACGGCGGCCTTGTCGCCCGCGCTGGCGAACTTGCTGTATTTGCCGGTCATGCCCACCAACTGGCCGTAGATCTTCGGGTTCGCGGCCAGGCATTCCTTCTGCTCCAGGAAGTTGGCTTCGCCGGTGAAGTTGCCCACCAAGCCACCGGCTTCGGTCACCAGCAGCGCGCCGGCGGCCACGTCCCAGGGCGACAGGCCCATTTCAAAGAAGCCGTCGGTGAAGCCGGCGGCCACATAGGCCAGGTCGAGCGCGGCAGAACCGGGGCGGCGCACGCCGGCGCACTTGGGCATGACCTCGCCCAGCATCTGCAGATAGGTCTGGAAAGCGTCGCCAGGGCGGAACGGGAAGCCGGTGGAGATCAGGCAGTCGCGCAGCGCGATGCGCTTGGCCACGCGGATGCGGCGGTCGTTCAGGTAGGCGCCGCGGCCCTTGGTGGCGCAAAACAGGTCGTTGCGGCTCGGATCGTAGATCACGGCCTGCTCCAGCTTGTTGCCCACCATGAGCGCGATACTCACGCAGTAGACCGGGAAGCCGTGGATGAAGTTGGTGGTGCCGTCCAACGGGTCGATGATCCAGACATGGTCTGCGCCGCCATGGCGGCCCGGCGTCCGGCCCGACTCTTCTGCCCAGATGGCGTGGTCGGGGTAGGCGGTGAGCAGGGTGTCGATGATCGCGGCTTCGGCCGCGTGGTCGACCTCGGTCACAAAGTCGTTGGTCTGTTTGGCCGAGACCCGGACCGACTCCACGTCCAGCGCGGCGCGGTTGATGATGGTACCGGCGGTCCGTGCGGCCTTGATGGCCACGTTGAGCATGGGATGGAGTGTGGACGACATGGGTTGTGGACCTTTGCGCGGCAGCGGGGCTGCGCGCGCGACAGTGGAAGAGCGGTGAGCGCTGCCTCAGGCGATGGAGGCGGCGACAATCGCAGGATTTTACCGGTTCAACACACCAAACCCGTCACCGGAGCAAGTGCCCCACCCAGCACACACCGCCGAACCGGCTTTGCCGGGCGGCAGGTGTGGCCCCCTGGGGGGTGACGCGAAGCGGCGCGGGGGGATTCCAAATGCTCACCAGATTTGTCTTGATCCAGACCAGCCACGCAGGCAATGTGGGTGCTGCCGCTCGCGCCATGAAGGTGATGGGTTTTGACGACCTGGTGCTGGTGGCGCCGCGTTGGGCCAATGTGTTGCGGCGCGAGGAAACCATCCAGCGCGCCAGTGGTGCCAACGACGTGCTGGACAAGGCCCGCATCGTGGACACGCTCGACCAAGCGCTGGAGGGCATCGACCACCTGTGCGCCACCGCCATGACACCGCGCGACTTCGGCCCGCCGACGCGGCACCCGCGCGAGCACTTTGCCTCGCTGCTGGCGGCGCGCGATGCGCCGGGCCGCGTCAAGCCAGGCGGTATCGCCTTCCTGTTCGGTTCCGAACGATTCGGGATGCGCAACGAAGACGTGTACCGCTGCCACACCTGCCTCTCCATCCCCACCGATCCGCAGTTCGGTTCGCTCAACCTGGCCGCTGCGGTGCAGCTGATTGCTTACGACTGGCGCCAGGCGCTGGGCGGGTACGCCCTCCCACCGGCCAGCGCTCCCGCGCGTCCGTTGGCCGACGCCCAGGCCCTGGCCGGCATGTTGCAACACCTGGAGCAGGCGCTG
>JALOSH010000153.1 GCA_025458545.1 Hydrogenophaga sp. | reverse complement strand
TGCGGCACGAGATCAAGGTCTATGTGGGCAGCAGCGTGGAGGTGGCGCTCAAACCCGAAGGCGGGGTCGAGCGCAGCCAGGGCAAAGCCAAAAGGGTGCTGGACCTGCGCAACCGCTGAGGCGGATCGGGCCGATCCTAATCAAGCCGTTGGCGTCAGCCAGCGTGCCAGCAGCCCCGCGTCGCCCACCGTCAGGCGCACGGTCTGGATCTCAGCAGGCCAGTCCAGCGCGCAGTGCAGCAGGCGCTTGTCGCGCGCGACGATGGCGGTGAGTGTCTGGCGCTGCCCGCGCACCTGCGCCACGTCGTCGAGTTTCAGCACACGCCAGCTTTCGACCGAAGCCGCCGGGTCGGTGGGCTCGAACGACACGCCCAGCCATTCGTCACCGGCGGCCATGCCCGCCGCCTCGGCGGCTCCGCCGCGCAGCACGGTCTTGAGCGTGAGGCCGCCCGTTTCACCCACCCGCAGACCCAGTTGCTGCGCGAGTGGGGCTTTGTCGTGCTGCACCTTGGCGCCCTGTGGCGCCAGCAGGGCGAGCACCGGCAGATCGAGGGTGCCGTGTACCCAGTCGCGCAGCTCGCGGTCGAACGAGCGGCCGCCCAGGCGCTTGAGCGCCCGCGCAAAGTCGGCTTCGCGGATCGGTCCGCCGCCACTGCGCACCCAGAGTTCGCGCATCACATCGTCGAGCGTGCTGCGGCCCTCGGCGCGCAGCGTGAGATCGAAGCACAGCGCCACCAGCGCGCCCTTGGTGTAGTAACTCACCGTGGCGTTGGGCGTGTTCTCCTGCACGCGGTAGTACTTGAGCCAAGCGTCAAAGCTGGCCTGCGCCACGCTCTGCACGCGCTGGCCGGGCGTCTGTTGCACTTGGTTGATGGTCTTGGTGACCAGGCCCAGGTAGGTGGCGTCGTCGATCAGCCCGGCACGCCGCAGGAACAAGTCGTCGTAGTAGCTGGTGAAACCTTCGAAGAACCAAAGCAGCTCGGTGTAGTTCTCGCGGTCGTAGTCGTACCGTTTGAACTCGGCCGGGCGCAGGCGTTTGACGTTCCAGGTGTGGAAGTACTCGTGGCTGATCAGGCCGAGCAGCATGGTGTAGCCGTCGGTGGCTTTGAGCGCGGCGGCTTTTTCGTCCGGCTTCAACAGCTTGGGCAGATCGCTGCGCTGGCAAATCAGCGCCGTGCTGTTGCGGTGTTCCAGGCCGCCATAAGCGTCGCCACTGGCGTGCAGCATGAAGACATAGCGCTGAAACGGCGCTGCGCGGTCCGGATGCCAGAAAGCGATCTGCGCTTCGCAGATGCGGCGCGTGTCGTCGAGCAGGCGCTGACCGTCGAACCAGCCACCCGCGCCGCTGACCACGAAGCGGTGTGGCACGCCGTGGGCGGTGAACTCACCGCTCCAGAAGCTGCCCAGTTCCACCGGGCAGTCGGCCAGTTGGTCGTAGTCGGCCGCCTGGTAACGCCCCAGGCCAGCGGCGTCGACCGCCACGGCTTCCAGCCCGGTGGCCACCTGCCAGCCGGTGGGCATGCCATCGGCCGCGATGGTCAGGCCGTGGCGCTGGTCTTCCTGGCCGGTCGCGCGCAGGCACAGGCTGGTGGCGTTGAAGAAGCCTCGGGTGCTGTCCAGAAACGCGGTGCGCACCGAAGCGTCGAAAGCGTACACCTCGTAGCGAAGCACCAGCGGCTGGCCGGTGTCGGCCTCGACCTGCCAGCTGTTTTTGTCCAGCTGGCGCAGCGGCACCGGTTCGCCACCCTGGGTGGCTTGCAAGTGTTGCAGGTGCTGGGCGAATTCGCGCACCAGGTAGCTGCCCGGAATCCACACCGGCAGGCTCAGGCGCTGGCGCGCCGCGGGCTGGGCCAGGGTCAGCGTGATGGCAAACAAGTGGGCGTGGGTGCTGTGCACCGCGACCTGGTAGTGCACGCCGGGGTTGGCGGGCTGGGCGCGGCGGGGGGTGCGGGAGGCCGCCATCACAGGGCACCCGCGCCGATGAAGCAGCTGAGCGACGCGACCGCCGACAGCCGGAAGCGCAAGGTGAGCCAAGCTTGCAGACCCGCGCGGGCGTACAGCGTGCGGTCGGCGAGGTAACACAACAGCAGCACAAAGCCGAGCCAGGCCAGGCCCGCAAAAGGTGGCATCAGCACGCCGGGCCAGGCCAGCAGCGAGGGAACGATGCCCCAGAGGAAGTGGTGGCGTTGCGCATGGTGTGCGCGGTCGGCCGTTCCGGCCTTCAGCGCCTGGCGCCCCGCCAGCCAGCCGATGCCCCAGTGGATGCCACCCAGGAACGAGGCGATGAGCGCCGCGTAGGCCGCCAGCGCAATCGCCACGAAGGTCTGCACCTCGCCCTTGAGCACCCACAGCAGCAGGGCCAGCACGCCAAACGGAATCAGGCCGGCATGGCCCAGGGTGCGCACGAGCGCGGTGTCTTGCGGGTCGTGCAGTTCGGCAATGGCGGTCATGGGCGGGTCAGGGCGAGCCAGCAAAGATCAGGGTTTGGCTTCGGTCAGGAATTTTTCGATGCGCTCTGGGCCGATGGCGCCAGGCACGCGGCTGCCGTCGGCAAAGATCATGGCCGGCGTGCCGGTGATGCGGGCCCGTTTGCCGAACTCGAAGTTGCGCGCAATGGCGGCGGTGTCGCAGCTGGCCGGGGGCGGCGTGATGTCGTCGATCATCCAGTCCAGGTAGGTTTTGCTGCGGTCTTTGGAGCACCAGATGTTGCGCGATTTCTCGGCGGAATCTGCGCTGAGGATGGGGTAGAGAAACACGTGCACCGTCACGTTGTCCACTTTCAGCAGGTCGCGTTCGAATTTTTTGCAGAAGCTGCAGTTCGGGTCTTCGAACACGGCCATCTTGCGTTTGCCGTTGCCGCGCACGATGGTGAAGCTGTCTTTGAACGGTAGGTCTTTGAAGGCAATTGCGGTGAGCTTTTCCACGCGCTGCTCGGTCAGGTCCACCCGCGCTTTGGTGTCGATCAGCGAGCCCTGGATCAGGAAGTTGCCTTGCCGGTCGGTGTAGAAGATGTCGCTGTGGTTGATGCGCACCTCAAACAGCCCGGGCATGGGCGACTGGCGCACTTCGTCGATCTTGGGCAGGTTGGGCAGGCGCTCGGCGAGGTTCTTGCGAATCACCGCTTCCTGCGCCAGCGCGCCCAGGGACAGGCTGGCCATCAATATCAGCAGGGAGGTTTTCAGGAGCTTCATGGATCGGGCCCGTGGGCAGGTCGTTGATGAAAAGGCGCAGCGGTGTCAGGCCGCCTGCCCCATGGCCTGGCGGGCCAGCCAGTGTTTCAGCGGGCCAAGACGGTCCACACCCGTCATGCCCCAGTTGCGCAGGGCCTGCACGCGGCTGTCATTCTGGGCGAACAGGCCAAACAGGCCATCGGTCACCCAGCTCATGGCGTTCACGTCGGCCTGCCGCGCGCGCTCGTAGCGCCGCAGCAGCTTCAGGTCGCCCAGCTCGCGCCAGTACTCGCGCCCGTGCAGCACCCGGGCCAGTTCGGCGACGTCGGCCAGGCCCACGTTGAGGCCCTGCCCCGCGAGCGGGTGCATGGCGTGCGCTGCGTCGCCGGCCAGCGCCACACCGCCCGAAGCGCTGCCTGCGATCCAGCGCTGCGCGCGGGACAGTTCCAGTGGCCAGGCTTGTGCCGGGCTCTCCAGTGTCATCGCGCCCAGCGCCGTTCCACAACGTGCCTGCACCGCCTGTGCCAGCGCGGACGGCTCACCGGTGGTCCATGCGTCGGCCTGCTGAGAGGGGACTGACCACACCAGGGCCACAGAGTTCCCCTGGGCGCCCTCCAGCGGCAGCAGGGCGAGGATTTCACCGTCGTGGAACCATTGCCGGGCGACCCCGCCGTGCGGCAGTTCACAGCGCAGCCGAGCCGCCACCGCCTGGTGTGGATAGGGTCGGGTGTCGAATTCGATGCCGAGTTCGGCGCGGGTGGTGCTGCGCTTGCCTTCACAGATCACCGTCAACGCGGGTGCGTGGGCGGGCACCGCCTCCAGGCATTCGATGCCCGCCTGGTAGTGCACCGCGTGCGCCAGGCGCTGTTCGAGCGCGGGCACGTCCACGATCCAGCTCAGGGCCTCAACCCCTTGTTCGGCGGCAGAGAAGTGGAGCACGCCATCGCGGTCGCCATGCACCGCCATGGCCGCCACGGGGGTGGTGGCGGGTGTCGAAGCATCGATTTCGTCCGCCCTGGGATCGGCTTCGGGCCAGGCGCGCACCGAGCGCAGCAGCTCCCTCGCCGCGGCGTTGATCGCATAGGCGCGCACGTCCGGCGCGGGGCTGGCGCGGCGGGGCTGGCTCACCAGCGCCACCTTCAGGCGATCGCGCGCCAGCAGCAGGGCCAGGGTCTGGCCGACCACCCCGGCACCCCGGATGACCACGTCGAAACGGCGGTGCGAGCCGGTGCGGGGAGAGCTTTGTGACATCACCGGATTTTAGGAGGTGGGCACAATCGGACCGCAACCCTCTTTCAATAACCTGAACACACCATGTCCGATCTCACGCCTTCTGCCCCAGCCGATGTGCAGGCCAGCATCGCCCAGCTCTGGATCCATCCCGTCAAGTCCTGCGCCGGCATCGCCGTGACCGAGGCCGAACTCACCCCCACCGGCCTGGCCTGGGACCGCGCCTGGATGGTGGTGGACAGCGAGGGTGAGTTCGTCACCCAGCGCGAGCTGCCGCGCATGGCGCTGATCCAGCCGTCGTTCAAGATGGGGCAGCTGGTGCTGCGCGCGCCTGGCATGCTGGCGCTGCACCTGTCGCTGGAAGGGGCCGAGTCGCCTTGCCGGGTGCGCGTGTGGGACGACCCGGTGAACGCCTGGGACATGGGCGACGTGGCCGCGCAATGGTTCAGCGATTTCCTCGGCCCCGATGCGCCGGCCGATCTGAAGCGCCTGCGCTTGGCGCGATTCGACCCGGAGGCCCGGCGCTTGTGCAGCGTCAAGTGGACCGGCGGGCGCGAATCGCTCACGCAGTTTGCCGACGGTTTTGGTGTGCTGGTGGCGAGCACGGCTTCATTGGACGGATTGAACGACCGGCTGCAGGCGGCGGGTCAGGCGTCGGTGGACATGCGGCGCTTCAGGCCCAACATCGTGCTCTCGGGCCTGGAAAGCCACGATGAAGACCGCATCGGCGCCTGGCGCATTCACACGCCCGAGGGCGACGCGGCGCTGGAGAACGTGAAGCCTTGCGCCCGTTGCCCGATCCCCGACATCGACCCGGCAACGGCCACCTCGACCCCGGCGGTTGGCGACGCCTTGCAGGCTTACCGGGCCGACCCGCGCCTGAAAGGGGCCATCACCTTCGGCATGAACGCGATCGTGCTGGAAGGCGATGGCTTGATTCTGCGTGTGGGGCAGGCGGTGACGGCCGACTGGAACTTCTGAAGACCTAGAAGCCGCCACGCTCCCCCGCTCCGCAGGTCGCTGTCCCCCGGAGGGGCTGATCCGCCTTGGGGCGGCCCGGCGGGGTTTCCCCCGACCGATCCGAAAGCCTTCCATGAGCCTCCAATGCGGCATCGTGGGCCTGCCCAATGTGGGCAAGTCCACCCTTTTCAACGCCCTGACCAAAGCCGGCATCGCCGCTGAAAACTACCCCTTCTGCACCATCGAGCCCAACACCGGTGTGGTCGAGGTGCCCGATCCCCGCCTGGCCCAGCTGGCCGCCATCGTCGAGCCCGAGCGCGTGGTGCCGGCCATCGTCGAGTTCGTGGACATCGCCGGTCTGGTGGCCGGTGCCAGCACCGGTGAAGGCCTGGGCAACAAATTCTTGGCGCACATCCGCGAGACCGATGCCATCGTCAATGTGGTGCGTTGCTTTGAAGACGACAACGTGATCCACGTCGCCAACAAGGTGGACCCGATCGCCGACATCGAGGTGATCCAGACAGAGCTCTGCCTGGCCGACCTGGCCGCGGTGGAAAAAGCGATCCACCGCGTGAGCAAGGTGGCGCGCGCAGGCGACAAAGAGGCCATCAAGCAACTGGCCATTCTGGAGAAGTGCCAGACCGCGCTGAACGACACCCAGCCGGTGCGCACCATCGACTTCAGCAAGGAAGAGCTGGTCCAGCTCAAGCAGTTTTTCCTGATCACCGCCAAGCCGGCCATGTTCGTGGCCAACGTGTCGGAAGACGGTTTCGAGAACAACCCCTTCCTCGACCGCCTGAAAGAATTCGCGGCCAAGCAGAAAGCGCCAGTGGTGGCCATCTGCGCGAAGATCGAGGCCGAGTTGTCCGAGATGGAGGACGCCGACCGGCTGGAATTCTTGAAGGAACTGGGCCAGGACGAACCCGGCCTGAACCGCCTGATCCGCGCCGCCTACCAGCTGCTGGGTCTGCAAACCTACTTCACCGCCGGCGTGAAAGAGGTGCGCGCCTGGACCATCCACATCGGCGACACCGGCCCGCAGGCGGCCGGCGTGATCCACACCGATTTCGAGAAGGGCTACATCCGCGCCCA
>JALOSH010000152.1 GCA_025458545.1 Hydrogenophaga sp. | reverse complement strand
TGGAACGCGCCCCTGATGCTGTCCACCTGGAAGCTCGGGCCCGCGCTGGCGGCGGGCAACACGTGCATCCTGAAGCCGCCGGAGTGGGCGCCGCTGACCTGTTCGCTGCTGGCCGATGCCGCGCACGCCGCCGGTCTGCCACCGGGCGTGTTCAACGTGGTGCAAGGCACGGGCGCCAACACCGGGGCGAAGCTGGTGAGCGATCCGCGCATCGCCCGCGTGTCGTTCACCGGCAGCGTGCCCACGGCCAAGTGGATCGCGCAGGCCGCCGGTGCAAACCTCGTGCCCTGCAGCCTGGAGCTGGGCGGCAAGAGCCCTTTCATCGTGCTGGAAGACGCCGACATCGACAGCGCGGCCGCCACCGGTGCGCTGATGTACCGCAACGCCGGGCAGGTGTGCCTGGCGGGCACGCGTTTCCTCGTGCACGACAAAGTGGCCGATACGTTCGTTGCCGCACTGCGCAGTTATGTGGACAAGCTCACCGTGGGCGACCCGCGCGATGAGGCCACCGAAGTCGGCCCGGTGATCCACCCGAAACAGGTCGAGCGCGTGCTGGGTTTCGTGGAGCGCGCGGTGGCCGGTGGCGCTCGCCTGCTCTGGGGCGGTGCGCCGCACCCGTTCGGCGCCCAGTACATCCAGCCCACCATGCTGACGAACCTGAAGCAGTCCGACGAGATCGTGCAGAACGAGGTGTTCGGCCCGGTGCTGACGCTGCAGACCTTTGCCAGCGACGACGAAGCCATCGAGCTGGCCAACGGCACCGACTACGGGCTGGGCGGGGTGTGCTACGGCGAGACCGCCCACGCCACCGCGGTGGCCGAGCGGGTGCGCACCGGCTTCATCTGGGTCAACAGCTTCGGCATCCGCGACCTCGCCGCGCCTTTTGGCGGCATCAAGCGCAGCGGCATCGGGCGCGAAGGCGGCGACTGGAGCTTCGAATTCTTCTGCGATGTCAAAGACGTCGTGGTGCCCAAGAAGCCTTTCAAAGCGAGCTTCAGCCACCGCTGAGATCGCAGTCCATCGGTCTTTCACAACCACAGGAGACAGACATGAACAGACAACACTGGAACCGACGCGAATGGTTGGGCGCGGGCGCCGCCCTGGGGCTGGGCAGCCTGGGGCTGGCGGGCTGCGCCGCACCAGGGGCCAAGGCCATCACCGGCGCCACCGGCGACACGCCCATCGCCACCGTGGCACAGGGCCAGCTGAAAGGCCAACGAACAGGCCCGGTACTGCGCTTCCTGGCCGTGCCCTATGCGGCCAACCCCTATGTCGCCGCCAACCGGTTCAAGGCCCCGCAACCCATGCCCGCCTGGCCCGGTGTCCGCGATGCCACCAGCGCAGGCCCCATGCCACCGCAGCCATCGCGCGCACCCGGTGGCGGTCTGGCCGGCGAGCCCGACGACCTGACCATCAATATCTGGGCCCCGGTGAATGCCAGAAACGCTCCCGTGCTGGTCTGGCTTCCCGGCGGCGCGTTCTACCGGGTCAACGCCAGTGAAACCTGGTACGACGGCAGCGCCTATGCCCGCGAAGGCGTGGTGGTGGTCACCGTCAACTACCGCGTGGGTATCGATGGCTTCATGTGGGTCGAAGGCATGCCGCCCAACCGCGGCTATCTGGACCAGGTGGCCGCCTTGCAATGGGTGAAGCAGAACATTGCTGCCTTCGGGGGTGATCCCGGCAAGGTCACCCTGGCGGGCCAGTCCGCGGGCGCGCAGAGCGTGCTGGCCCTCATGGGCATGCCAGCGGCGAAGGGTCTGTTCCACAAGGCGATTGCGCAGAGCCCGCCGCAGAACCACTTCACGCCCGAGCAGGCGCGGCGCATCGCCGTGGCCACCGCCGCCGAACTGAAGGTCGAACCCACCGCGCAAGGCTTCGCAAGCGTGCCCATCGCCGCGGTCATCACCGCCACCGAACGCATGGTGGCCGACCTGCGCGACCGCGCCAAGTGGGGTGCCATCGGTGGACAACCACCCTATCTCCCCGTGGTCGATGGAACGGTCGTGACCAACCCGCCACTGGCCTCGCTGACGCGGCATGCGCGGCGCGACATGCCCTTGCTGGTGGGCAGCACCGACGACGAGGCCCGCCTCTACCTGTTGCCCGGCGGCGCCATCGACCGCATTGCGGCACCGGCGTTCGCAGGTGCGGTCAGAGGCGCCAACCTGCCCGAGAACGCGGCGCAGGTGTATGCCCAGGTGCGCCCCAACGCATCGCCCGGTGACATGCTGGCCGCCTTCGAATCCGACAGCACCTTCCGCATGCCCGCACTGCGCTTCGCCGAGAACCGCGTGGCGGCGGGAGCACCCACCTGGAACTACCACTTCGCCTGGCAGTCGCCGGGCTTTGGCGGGCGACTGGGCGCAGGGCATGTGGTGGACGTGCCCTTCGTGTTCAACACCCTGACCAGCCAGCAAGCAGGGCCCTTCCTCGGCGGCACCGGCCACCAGCCCCTGGCCGACACCATGTTCGGTCACTGGCTGCGTTTTGTGAAAACCGGCGATCCCGGTTGGGCTCGCTACGAACTGGCCACGCGACCGACCATGCGTTTCGACACCAGCTCCAGCGTGGTGCTCGACCCGCTGGCCGAGCGGCGCCAGCTCTGGGCGGGCAAGGTATTCAACTGATCCGCTGCCGATGAGGCAGCCCATAGGAGCACCCCAAATGGGACATATCGTAGGCGCCGCAATGGTGTCGCACCACCCCGGCCTGATGCAGTGTGAGGAGTTCCGCGTGCTGCAAGGCGCCGGTACCGACTCGGACCTGATCCCGGGCTACGCCCGGTTGCGGAAAAAGATCCTGGACGTCGCGCCCGACGTGGTGATGATCTTTGATTCGCACTGGTTCACCACCGGCTACCACCTGGTCGACGGCGGCGAGCGCTACACCGGCACCTATATCTCTGACGAGATGCCCTGGTACCTGCACGGTGTGCCGTATGACTATCAGGGCCACCCTGGCCTGGCCTTGCAGATCGAAGCGGTATCGCGCGAACGCGGCGGCTACAACCGCGTCATCGCCCACCCCGACCTGGGACGCCAGTACGCCACCATCAACCTGGTCAAGCAGTTGCGGCTGGAGCAGGCCCATCTGCCGGTGGTCACGGCCAGTTCGTGTCAGAACTGCGACTGGCCGCATTTCGTGACGTCTGGCGAAACCATCGGGGAAGCGATCCGACGCAGCAATCTGCGCATGGTGCTGCTGGCCTCCGGCGCACTCAGCCACAAGTTCAACAACATCGACTGGAAGCCCAACAATCCGCGCATCTTCCACGAGAGCAACGTTTCGCGGCCCGAGAACATCGAGAGCGACAAGGCGGCCATCGAACTCATGCGCCAAGGGCGGCACGACCTGATCCTGGAGCGCTGGAACGACGACTACCGCCAGAAGCCCTGGGAGGCCTTTGGCGCCCATTACCTGCAGATGGTCGGCGCCATGGGCGGTGCGGCCTGCCGTGCTCAGGGGGAACCCTTGTCGGCCTACGAGAATGCGCGCGGCACCGGGAATATCCACATCTGGTTCGACACCAAGCCGCAAGTGAGCGAACAGGCCGCCGCCGCAGGCAGCGAATTCGCTTTCAGCGCCCGCCAGGAAAACGCATGAACTTCGAATTTCCCTTCCAACAAATCCCGGCCGTGATGCAGGGGCCCCGCGTCGAGCGGCGGCGCGTGTTGATCGGTGGCTCCGCGTTCTGGGGAACGATGCAGGACGATGGCCAGTTGCGCCTGGACGATGGCCGCGTGGTGGACGCCGAAGCAGCGAGCTACCTGCCGCCGGTGAACCCGAGCAAGATCATCGCGGTGCACATCTCGTACAGCTCGCGCAGTTTCGAAACGCGCAACAAGCACAAGCCCACCGAAACGCCGACCTACTTCACCAAGCCGCCGACCTCGCTGAACGGTCACAAGGGCCAGATCCTCAAACCGGCCGACTGCCAGTACCTCAACTACGAAGGCGAGTACGCCGTGGTGATCGGCAAGACTTGCCGCAACGTCACCCCCGACGAGGCCTGGGATTTCATCGAAGGCTTCTGCCCGGCACTCGACATGGGCCTGCAGGACTTCCGCGACACCGACCAGGGCAGCATGCTGCGCGTCAAGGGCGCCGACACCTTGCTGCCGATCGGCCCAGGCATCGTGCGCGGCGTCAACCTGTTCGAGCAGACCCTGCGCACCTATGTGAACGGTCTGGTGGTGCAGGAAGCGCACATCGGTGACGAGACCATCTGGGGTCCGCACTACGTGATCGCCGATCTGGCGCGCCACATCACCCTGGTGCCGGGCGACGTGATCCTGATGGGCACGCCTTGCCACTCGCGTTCGGTCGATCCGGGACAGGTCGTCGAGTGCGAAATCACCGGCATCGGCCGCGTCAGCGGTACCGTCACCGCCATCGCCGCGCCGCGTGCCGCAGCGCTGGGCGTGGGCCATGCACCCACCGACAGCCCGGAAGTGCAACGCGTCGCGCTCGGTTTCGACGAGCGCGTGCCCGATGTGTTCAAAGACAACCTGCGCCAGTCCAAAGCGCTCACCTGATTCCGTTTTCCCTCGCCAACCCACCCCACCAAAAGGAGACACACCATGAACTTCCAACGCCGTGAACTGCTGCAATTGGCCCTGGGCGCTGCCGCCACCACCCTGCCCTTGATCGGTCGAGCCCAGGGCCTGGACACCGCCAAGATCCTTGCCGGATTCGCCCCCGGCGGCACGGTCGACACCCTGGCACGCCGCGTCGCCAACCACATCAACGGCAGCTACGCCCGCGCCGTGGTGGTGGAGAACAAGCCCGGCGCCGGTGGCCAGATCGCCGTGTCCACCCTCAAAGCCGCCGCCCCCGACGGCACCACCCTGCTGGTCACGCCCATGTCCATGCTGGGCATCTACCCCCACACCTACCGCAGGTTGCCCTACGACCCGGCCACCGATGTGACGCCGGTGTCGCTCGGCGTGGAGTTCGACATGGGGTTTGTCGTGGGACCCAGTGTGCCCGCCAGCGTCACCAACGTTCCGGAATTCCTGGCCTGGGCCGGCGCCAACAAGCAGGGGGCCAACTTCGGATCGCCAGCGCCTGGCTCGGTACCGCACTTCGTCGGCGAGCTCATCGGCCGTGCCGGCAAGGTGGAACTGCAGCACATCGGCTTCAGAGGTACCCAGCCCGCCATCGTCGACCTGCTCGGTGGCCAGATCTCTGCCGTGTCGGGCCCGGTCGGCGAGTTCCTGCCTCACCTGGCGGGCGGCAGGCTGCGGGTGCTGGCCACCAGCGGATCCAAGCGCAACAAGTTCCACCCCAATGTGCCCACCCTGGTGGAGCAAGGCTACAAGGACCTGGTGTTCCGCGAATGGTTCGGCTTCTACCTGCCCGCCCAGGCGTCGGCCGACGTCGTCCAGCGCGCCAACGCAGCGATCCGCGCCGCGCTGGCAGCCCCGGACGTCATCGCAGGGCTGGGCACCATGGGCCTGGAAGCCCGCTCGTCCACCCCGGCCGAGCTGGCCGCCATGCTCAAGGCCGATACCGAGCGCTGGGGCCCCATCGTCAAAGCCATCGGGTTCACCGCCGAATCCTGATCGTCGCCATGCAAGCCAACCACATCGCCGGCGAGTGGGTCGCAGGCCCGGACGCCTGCCGGAACATCAACCCCTCGGACACCCGGGATGTGGTGGGCGAATACAGCCGCGCGAGCAGCGCCCAGACAGCGGACGCCATCAGCGCCGCCCAGCAGGCCCAGCCGCGCTGGGCGGC
>JALOSH010000151.1 GCA_025458545.1 Hydrogenophaga sp. | reverse complement strand
GGCGTGACCCAGACGATGTTCTGCGTCGGGTCCTTGATGTCGCAGGTCTTGCAGTGCACACAGTTTTGCGCGTTGATCTGCAGCCGATCGGTGTTGTCGGCGTTTTTCACGTACTCGTACACGCCGGCCGGGCAGTAGCGGCTCTCAGGCCCGGCGTACTTCGCCAGGTTGATCTGCACTGGGACGCTCGCGTTCTTGAGCGTCAGGTGCGCCGGCTGCTGTTCTTCGTGGTTGGTGTTGGACACGAACACGCTGGAGAGCCGGTCGAAGGTGATCACGCCGTCGGGCTTGGGGTAGCTGATCTGCGGCATCTCGGCGGCCGGGCGCAGCTTGGTGTGGTCCTTGGTCGTGTTGTGCAGCGTCCAGGGCGGGTTGCTCACGCCCACCTTGGGCAGGAACCAGTGTTCCACCCCGGTCATGAGCTTGCCCATCAGCGGGCTCTTCTTGAACCAGTTCTTGAAGTTGCGGTAAGTCCAGAGTTCCTGGTGCAGCCAGCTGGCCTTGAAGCCGGTCTCGAATGTGGTCAGCTCGTCGCTGCTGCGGCCCGCGGCCACGGCCTCAAACGCCGCTTCGGCGCACAGCATGCCGCTCTTGATGGCCGCATGGCTGCCCTTGATGCGCGCCGCGTTCAGGAAGCCTGCGTTGCAGCCGACCATGGCGCCGCCCGGGAACACCAGCTTGGGCAGGGCCTGCGGCGTGCCGTTGTTCAGCGCGCGCGCGCCGTAGCCCAGGCGCTTGCCGCCTTCGATGTGCGCCTTGATGCTGGGGTGGGTCTTCCAGCGCTGCATCTCTTCGAACGGGCTCATCCAGGGGTTCTGGTAGTCCAGGCCGATCACATAACCCAGCGTGACCTTGTTGCCCTCGAGGTGGTAGAGGAAACCACCGCCGAAGGCATCGTCGTTCAACGGCCATCCTGCCGTGTGCACCACCAGACCCGGCTTGGCTTTGTCGGCCGGCACTTCCCACAGTTCCTTGATGCCGATGGCGAAGGTCTGCGCGTCCTTGCCTTCGTCGAGCTTGAACTTGGCGATGAGCTGTTTGCCCAGGTGGCCCCGCGCGCCTTCGGCGAACACGGTGTACTTGGCGTGCAGCTCCATGCCGATCTGGAAGCTGTCCATCGGCTCGCCGTCTTTGCCCACGCCCTGGTTGCCGGTGGCCACGCCTTTGACCGAGCCGTCGTCGTTGTACAGAACTTCTGCCGCCGAGAAGCCAGGAAAGATTTCCACGCCCAGGCCCTCGGCCTGTTCGCCGAGCCACTTGGTCACCGCGCCCAGGCTGATGACGTAGCAGCCGTGGTTGTCGAAGTTGCGCGGCATCAGCCAGTCGGGCGTGCGGGTGGCACCGGACTCGGAGAGCACCAGCAAGTCGTCACCGGTCACGGGCTGGTTCAGCGGCGCGCCGAGTTCTTTCCAGTTCGGGAACAGCTCGGTGATGGCTTTCGGGTCCATGACCGCGCCCGAAAGAATGTGGGCGCCGGGCTCGGAGCCCTTCTCGAGCACGCAGACATTGATCTCGCTACCCTTATCGGCGGCCAGTTGCTTGAGGCGGATCGCGGTGGACAGGCCGGCTGGCCCGCCACCGACGATCACCACGTCGTATTCCATCGCTTCGCGCGGGCCGTAGGTGGCCAAAATCTGATCGGGGCTCATGGTGTGCGGTCTTTCTGAGTCGAGGTCGGCCTGCGGGCGGACCTGTCGGGATGGTGAAGGATTCTAGTGGCCGATGGCGCACAATCCTTCTCACAGGCAGCGCGTGGGTGCTGCTGCACACCACTTTCGAGGAGGCACACTAAATGGCGTACAGCCTGGACCTTTCTGGCCGCGTGGCCCTGATCACCGGCGCTTCCGGAGGCCTGGGCGAGCAGTTCGCCAAAACCCTGGCCCGCGCTGGCGCTGCGGTGGTGCTGGCCAGCCGCCGCACCGACCGCCTGATGGCGCTGCGCGCGCACATCGAGGCCGATGGTGGAGACGCCCATGTGGTGGCCATGGACGTCACCGACTTGGCGTCCATCAAGGCCGCCATCGCGCACGCCGAGACCGAAGTCGGTGCCCTTGACATCCTGGTCAACAACTCAGGTGTGAGCACCACGCAGCGCCTGCAGGACGTGACCGAAGAGGACTACGACTTCGTCCTCGACACCAACACCAAGGGCGCCTTCTTCGTGGCGCAAGAGGTGGCCAAGCGCATGCTGGCGCGCGCCAAGGGCGCGGCACCCGGTACCTATGTGGGCGGGCGCATCATCAACATCGCGTCCATGGCCGGGCTGAAGGTGCTGCCGCAGATCGGCGTGTACTGCATGAGCAAGGCCGCCGTGGTGCACATGACCAAGGCCATGGCGGTCGAGTGGGGCAAGTACGGCATCAACGTGAACGCCATCTGCCCCGGCTACATCGACACCGAGATCAACCACCACCACTGGCAGACCGAACAGGGCCAGAAGCTGATCAACATGCTGCCGCGCAAGCGCGTGGGGCAGCCTGCGGATCTGGACGCGCTGCTGGTCATGCTGGCCAGCAACGAGAGCCATTTTGTCAATGGGGCGGTGATCGCAGCGGATGATGGTTTTGGGGTGTGAGGGAGTCCCCCCTGCGCCGCTTCGCGTCTTCCCCCAGGGGGACCACACCAGTGGCCCGGCAAAGCCGGTTCCACGGTGTGTGCTGGATGAAGTCACCGCATGCACAGTGAATCGCGTTTGAAAAATGTGCCTGTGCTCGGCGGCCTGCCGCCGGGTTATGACGTGGGCATTGCGGCCGGGTTGGGCGCTGGCGCCTTCTGGGGTCTGACTTTTGTCGCGCCGCTGCTGGTGCCGCATTACAGCAACACCGATCTGACCGTGGGGCGCTACCTGGCAAGCGCGCTGTTCGCGCTCGGCTTTCTGCTGTTCACGGCGGCGCGCGGTCGCCTGCGTCTGCCCACCGCCCGCCAGGCACTGGATGCGTTGTGGTTGAGTGTGCTGGGTTACACCGGTTATTACCTCTTGCTGGTCTGGGCCATCGACGCGGCCGGCGCGGCTCTGCCTGCGCTGGTGATCGGCACCATTCCGCTGTGGCTCATGTTGCTGGGCAAACCGCAGCATCTGCGGTGGATGACGCTGTTGCCTGGGCTGGTGCTGACCGCCGCGGGCCTGGCGCTGATGCTGGCGCAATCCCATTCGGGCGCGGCTGAGGGCGCTGCGCGCTTGTGGGTCGGCCTGGGTTGGGCGGTGCTGGCCATGGCTTCCTGGACGGCGTTCGGTCTGCTCAATGCGCGCTGGATGCGGCGGCACCCCGAGGTCGATTCCACGCTCTGGGCCAACTGGCTGGGTGTGGCGGCGGGGGTCGGCTCGCTGGCGCTGTGGGCGGTGGCCGGCAGCGATGTTCGGCAACTGGCCGAGCGACCCGACTTTGGCCTGTTTGTCCTGGTCTGCGCCGTCACCGGCATCGGCGCGGCCTGGGTGGCTTCGGTGCTCTGGAACGTGGCCAGCCGCCGCCTGAGCACCAGTCTCGCGGGCCAGCTGATCGTCAGCGAAACCGTGTTTGCGCTGGTGTATGCCTTCGCCTGGGATCGCCAGTGGCCCGCGCCGCTGCAACTGCTGGCGTGTGTGCTGTTCCTGGCTGGCATCCTGGCTTCTATTCGTGCACACCGATGAAACTCGAACTCCCCGCCAACAAAAAGCCGGTCTTCACCATGACCATGCCGATCCGCTGGGGCGACATGGACGCCATGGGGCATGTCAACAACACGGTCTACTTCCGGTACTTGGAGATCGTGCGCATCGAGTGGATGCGTTCGATCGGCTGCGAGCCCGATCCGCGCGGAGAGGGCCCTGTGATCGTCAACGCGTTCTGCAACTTCCACAAACAGCTGGAGTTTCCTGGCGAGGTGCTGGCCACGATGTTCGTCAGCGATCCGGGCCGCAGCAGCTTCGAGAGCTGGTGCACGCTCACGCGCGTGGACGATCCCGACACCTTGTATGCGTCCGGTGGCGCGACCACGGTCTGGGTGAATTTCCCGCAACAGAAATCGGCACCGCTCCCGCCGCGCATGCGTGAGGTGTTCGCCTGACGCTCGTCAGGGCGGCGCTTGGGCTGCCGCCGCTGCGACGGCCTGCAACTGGGTCAGGGCGGTTTCTCGAAGGCTGTTCACCCGCCGGTTGACCAGCCGGGCGCCCACCATCCAGGTCAGGCGCCCTCGAAGACCGAGCCAGTCCCGTTGGGCGGGGATCGCGCTGTAAAACTGATAAGGATCGTCGAACGGTCCCCAGTCGTGCACCGGGAGACTGGCGGGATCGTCGGCGGCGATGGGCCCGAACGCCTGGTGTTCACCGTCCCAGTCGGTGGCGCCCCGGCGGTGCATGCCGTAGCCCAGGTCGAGGCCTTCCTGGTCGAGCCGGGCCAGCGCCGCACGGGTCAGCAGCGGGTCCATCACGTGGCTGTCCATGGCCACCCAGCGCCGGTCGAGCAGCACCTCGACGCAGCAGTGCTC
The DNA here is from genome assembly GCA_025458545.1 of Hydrogenophaga sp. The sequence continues at coordinate 1,915 of JALOSH010000151.1, read as the reverse complement.
GATCGGCAGCTCACCCAGATCGATCACGCCGCGCAGGAAGTCGGCCCGCAGCGTGAGGAAGCGCAGGCGGGCCGGGATCTCGATCGCGCGCAGCAGCGCCACCAGCAGGGTGGATTTGGTGTGGCAATCACCCTTGCCACGCCGCAGAACGGTGAGGGCGGAGACGCTGTTGCCATCCGGTAGACAGGCAAACGGCAGCCCGTGCACATGCCTGAAACAGGCCAGGGCCTTGTTGCGATCGCCCTGCTGCAGCTGGGTCAGACGCAGCGCCAGCAGGCGGATTTTGGGGTGCTGAATGTCCAGCAGCGGCGTGTTGACCAGCCAGCGCTGCGGCGAGTCTTCGGGGAACTCGGCGGGTGGCGGCAATCCAGACAGCTTCATCTGGGCGTTGTAATCCATAACGGGCTGGCCGCGTGGATGGGCGGTCGGGGATTTGCTGTGAATCGCCAACTATTTCTGTTTGGGCACGCGGCCCATCAGGTAGAACTCCGGGTTGGGCATCATGCCGCTGAAGCTGGCCATGCGGTTCGACAGGCCGAAGAAGGCGGTGATGGCCGCGATGTCCCAGGCGTCTTCGTCGCTGAAGCCATGTTGGTGCAACACGGCAAAGTCGGCGTCGTCGATCAGGTGCGACGCCTGGCATACCTTCATCGCAAAGTCCAGCATCGCTCGCTGGCGCGGCGCGATGTCCGCCTTGCGGTGGTTCACCGCCACCTGGTCGGCCACCAAGGGCTTTTTCTCGTAGATGCGCAGGATCGCACCGTGCGCCACCACGCAATAGAGGCATTGGTTGGCCGCGCTGGTGGTGGTCACGATCATCTCGCGGTCGCCCTTGCTCAGGCCCGATGTGCGACCCACCGCCTCCGGCGTCATGAGTGCATCGTGGTACGCGAAGAAGGCCCGCCACTCGGCCGGCCGGCGCGCCAGCGCCAGGAACACGTTGGGCACGAAGCCGGCTTTCTCCTGCAATTCCAGGATCTTGGCCTTGAGGTCGTCGGGCAGGCTGTTCAGGTCGGGCAGGGGATAGCGGTCGCTCATGGGTGTCTCCGGTCTGGCTGTGTGGTGCTTCAGAGCTTATCCTCACCCGCAGGACCATTTCTGATTTCTGGGAAAACCGAACATGCAAGACGAGCAATACCAGCGTGGCCTACAGCCGATCCAGGACCACATTTCGCGCGCCGCCTGGGGCGATGTGTGGCAGCGCCCCGGCCTGGACCGCAAAACCCGCAGCCTGATCACCGTCGCCATGCTGACCGCATTGGGCAAGCAGCACGAACTCAAGGGCCATGTGCGCGGCGCGCTGAACAACGGTGCGACCGTGGAAGAGATCCAGGAAGTCCTTTTGCACGCCGCTGTCTACTGCGGCATTCCCACATCGGTCGAGGCCTTTCGCACGGCGGCCGAGGTGGTGGCCAGCAACCCGGGCTGAGCTGACGCTTTGGCGGGTCAGCCTGCGAGCAGGCGGTGCACCAGATCGGGCGTGCTGTGCGCCCGGTATTTGCGCATCAGCCGGGCGCGGTGGATCTCCACCGTGCGGTGGCTGATGCCCAGCTGCCTGCCAATTTCTTTGCTGGTGAGGCCCTCCATCAGAAACGCCGCCACCTCCCGCTCGCGCGGTGTCAGGGCGGCGCCCACGGCTCGGCGCGCGCTCAGGTCTTCAAAGCTCCAGACGCCAGCGGCATGGGGGTCGCTCGGGTCGAGCGCGCGGCCGGTCACATGGCACCAGAAGGTCTCGCCCTTGAAGCGACCGTCGACGCGCTGCATGATGCGCTCGTCGGCGTAGGTGCCGCCTCGCCCGAGGATGGGCACGATGCGCGCGCCGGTGCGCTCGAATTCGTCGGCGCTGGGGTAAAGAATGCGGAAGCTCTGGCCCACCAGTTGTTCGCGCGCGGCGCCGAACATCTCGCACAGGGCC
>JALOSH010000150.1 GCA_025458545.1 Hydrogenophaga sp. | reverse complement strand
CAACAACAACTACCAGGACAACGACGGGGTCGAGGTCTACGGGCTGGCCTTCACCGTGGACGAAATCGACTACCTCGACAGCAAGGCCGAAGGCGAGGCGCGCCGGGCGCGTGAGGGTGCCGGTGATCCACCCGCAGCCGCCCCCAGCGCAGCCACCCCCACCCGCAAGGCCCGCAGCGAACGCCAACCGGCACACGCCTGACGCAACACACCGGGCGGTTCGGCCGCCCGGCTTCTCTCATTCCATCTTTCCCGATTCTTCGATCCAGGAGCATCACCATGATCTCTACCGCCCATTCCCCCCGTCTGGCCGCCCGCTTTGGTCAGAACACATTCGTCATCCGCAGCGAAACCCCGCTGGCCGAAGACCAGATGCGCCGGGCCGCGCCGTCCATCTTTGCCGAGGGCAAACACGGCAGCCGTTCCGAGCGCTACACCTACATCCCCACCATCGACGTGCTGCGCGGTTTGCGCCAGGAAGGCTTCGAGCCCTTCATGGTGGCCCAGAGCAAGAGCCGCATCGAAGGCAAGACCGAGTTCACCAAGCACATGATTCGCATGCGCCACGCGGGGCAAGTGAGCACCCGGCCCGAGGCCAACGAGATCATTCTGATCAACAGCCACGATGGCGTCAGCAGCTACCAGATGCTTTCGGGTCTGTTCAGATTCGTCTGTTGCAACGGTTTGGTGGTGGGCGACGTCACCAATGACATTCGCATCCCGCACAAGGGCAACATCCAGGACGAGGTGATCGAAGGTGCGTTCCGGGTGCTGGAGGACTTCGAAGTGGTGGACGCTTCCACTGACCGCATGAAAGCCCTGCCGCTCCAGCGCGAGGAACAACAGGCCTTTGCCACCGCCGCCCTGGCGCTGCGCTACGGTGAACGGGGGGAGGGCGCACCACCGGCCCCGGTGACCGCCGAGCAGTTGATCGAAGCCCGCCGCCCGGAAGACTTCGGCAATAGCCTGTGGACCACTTTTCAGCGGGTGCAGGAGAACGCGTTGCGCGGTGGCCAGCCCGGGCGCGGCGCCAAGGGCCGACGCCTGCACACCCGCCCGGTGGCCAGCATCGACCGCAGCGTGAGCCTAAATCGGGCGCTGTGGGTGCTGGCCGAAGAGATGCGCAAGCTCAAGGCCTGAATGGGTCCAACACCACACTGCCCCAACGTTGGGCGGTGTGGTTCACCAGAAATTCCGAAACGCGCTCGCCGGCTGCCGCCGGCTCGCGCGAACTTGGCAGCGGCTTCTCACCGAAGCCACAGCCAGGCGGCCATCGCCCAGCTGATTGCCGAAGCAAGCACCGCTGTCGCGGCGTGCAGCAGCCACCCTTCCCAGGGGCGTGCTCCCTTTCGGGCCAGGGCCGCCACGTCCTGCAGCGGCAACGTCACCCGCTGCAGAGCCGGGCCGACTTCATGGCGGAACACCACACGTGCCGCTTCCTCCATGGCCCGGGTCTGTGTGTCCACAGTCCCCCGTGCCATTTCGTCAGCGCGGCGGGCAATGTGTTTCACCGTTTGCATCTTCGCGTTCTCGGTGATTTCATCCATGCGCTTTGAATAGGCCTCGACTTTTTTTGCCAGATCGGTGCTAGTCATCAGCAACTCCATGCGGCTTGCGTCCAGGTTGGGCGCCAGGGTGTCCATCCGATCCAGCAACTCCCCCAGTTGCCCGATGGCCACCGCCATCAGCTCTTCGCGTGCCGTGGTCAGGTCGGGCATGGGGTCGGTGAGTGCAGTGGCACCGTGTCGTTTGTACCGCCCGTCCCCAGTCCGAGCGCCGCAAAGCAGGCATCGAGCTCGGGCACCACGCCGCTGGCCAGTCGCCGCGTGGCCAGCTTCTGGGCCAGGGCGAGTCTTTCGGCGGTGCCCTTGGTTTTGACGATCAAGTTCTTGTAGTCGGTGTCATCACGGGCCAGGGTGGCGAGGTCGGCATTGCTGCCCCGGATGCGGCCATACACCTCGTTGGGGCCCAGATAGCAGGCCACGTTCTCTGTGGCGATGGGCTGCGCCTTGAGGAAGGCCCGCAACAGATCGAAGTGCGCCGGGACATCTGCGGCGCTGCTGACCATGTTGAACACCAGCCGAACCCTTGAACGGGGCACGCCCAGCCGAGCCAGCTCGACCAGGGTGGCGATGGTGTCCTGCTGCTGCTTGAGGGCTGGCACCGTGGGAACCACAAAGGCATCGAAGTCCTCGTGGCTGCCTTGGTACTTCTGCATCAGGTCGAGCAACTCCTCCACGTTGCTGGCCCCGATGTCCACCACCGCGCTGTCCATGGTCTGCAGGAGTTCCTGCAGCTCGCCAAACTGCCGGCCTCGCATCGCATGGCCCTCGCCGTCGGCCGCGTTGAGGCTCTCAACGGAGAACAGCTCTGCGCCGTCTATGCGGGGCAGCAGCAGGTGCCTGGCGATGGTGGTTTTGCCCACGTTCCCCGAAAAATTGATGACGGCGATTTTCATGACGGGTCCTTTGCGTTAAGCCTGGCGCGGGCCAGGGGGTTGGTGATCCGGCTGCTGGCGAACGCTTCGGCGATCTCTTTGCCGCTGCGCATGTCCGTTTCCACAGATGCGAACTGTGGTGACTGGTGCACGGTGGTTGATGGTGGGGATGCGGACACCTGCGGCTGAGTGAGAGCGGATGGCAATTCATCTGGATGCGCACCGGATCCCGAGACCTGTGCAACTGATGCTGCTTTGGTGGCCCTGGCCACTTCGCGTTGCACGGTCGCATTGCTCACCTGCACGCCGACCGCAGCCAGGGCCATGCGGATCGCTTCGAAGGTGTAGCCCTGGGCGCGCAGTTCCCGCATGTCCTGCGCGAAGCGCTTGGCCTTGCGGGAGCTTCTGCCCGGTGGATCGGTTGGAACCAGTTTCATCGTTCGGTTTCAGGTCAGGCGTTGGTCGGCTGTTCGTCACTCGCTGATCAGTTTGTGCAGTGGCTGTTTGCTTGCTGATCACTGCCTGCGCTGTCTGTTCACGTCCTGAGCAGTGCTGCTCGGTACGTGCTCATCTTCAACCCGCCTGGTGCCTGTTCGCCTGCTGGATTTGGGCCCAAATCCAGCGGCGTCAGAGCCTCGATTCAGACCAATACTGGGTTCATGGGTGAGTGCAGAGATAGGCGGCTTGCCGCCAGTTTCACAAGCGCTCCGCGCCCCTCCATTTGTCGGCCCATGAACACCCCAACACACGACTTCGTTTCGGTTGAAATGCGCGGCTTGAAGGCCTCGCTGGTGGCCCGTGCGCAGGCGCAACGGGTCAGCGTCTCGGAGCTGGTGCGCAGCGCTGTCGCGCGCGATCTGGGTCTTTCGGTGGTCGAAGGTGAGCCTCGAAGCGTTGAGGTACCCCAAGGGGCTGAGTGCGCTGCCATCGTCAAGCTGTCGATCCGCATGACCGCCGAGGAGGCCGCTCAATTGGCTGCCCGTGCCCGAGCCGCAGGCCTGTCGCGCGGTGCCTACCTGGCCGGTCTGGTGGCCCACGTACCCGTGTTGACAGGCGGTGCCAGTCGGGTTGAGCACATCGCTGTCTTAAGTGAATCCACCGCAGAGCTGGCCACCCTCAGCCGCAACCTGTATCAGCTGAGCACGCTGCTGCGCCGAGGCGAAGACGAGTCCACCAGGCCGCTCCGGTTGATTTTCGACACCCTTGCGCGCGATGTGCGTCAGCACCTCGACCTCGCTTCCAGCGCGCTCGCTGACCTGCAGCCGCGCCGCCCCGCCAACGCAGAACTAGGGGGCCACATCCGGCCCGGCAACCGAAGGAGCCACCCATGAAACCACCATCTGGCCAACCGCGCTCGTCTCCGCGAGCGTCAGTCCAGGGTCATTCGTACGGCGCCAACACGCCTCACAACCCCTCGCTCGACGGCATCCTCATCACCTGGGGTGACCGCCTGTTCTATCCGGGCAACCGCATCGTCCAGGTGAAGCCCCAGCCCAAGCTGGGCGCTTCGGGCGCACACCAGCGTGCCAACGCCATCCGCCAGCGCATCGAAGCCACAGTCGTGCGGCGTGCTCCGCAGGTCATGGTCAAAGTCACCGGGGGAGGGCGGAGCATGGCGGCAATTGCGGCGCACTTTCGCTACATCAGCAAAAACGGGCGGCTGGAGATCGAAGACCAGCGCGGGGAGACCCTGCAAGGCAAAGACAGCTTGCACCATCTGGCTGATGAGTGGCGCATGGGCGGCGCGCGCATCCCTGACGATGCGGAGCCAGGCCAACGGCGCGAGGCCTTCAACATCATGCTGTCGATGCCCCGCGGCACCGATCCGCTGATCGTGCAGCGCGCTGCGCGGGAGTTTGCGCAGGCCGAGCTGTCGGACCACAAATACGTCATGGTGCTGCACGACCACCAGGCCAACCCGCACGTGCACATCAGCGTGCGTGCCGTGTCCCGGCTGGGCAAGCGCCTCAACCCTCGCAAGAACGACCTTCACCGCTGGCGAGAAACCTTCGCTGAAAAGTTGCGAGGCTATGGCGTCGAGGCCGAGGCAACGCGGCAAACCACGCGCGGCCAACATCGCCAGCCCGATCCGCTGTGGCGCTTGAAGGCCCGGGAAGAAGGGCGCCTGCGCCGCTCGACATCATCCAAACAAAGCGGAGTGCAGAACCATCCGGCGAGGAAGGCGGCTGTTGATGCTTGGGTGCAGATCGGCCTGGCGTTGGCCAAATCGGGCGAAGCGGCAGACCGGCAATTGGCCGGGCATGTCGCAAGGTTCGTCAAAGAGATGACCGCCAGCCAATTGAACGAGCAGCAACGGAAGCTGGAGCGCGCGGACCAGCAGCCACGCCCAATGCATCAACCCGATTCCAGACAGCTTCCTCAACCACAGCCCAGACCGCGCGATATCGATCCATCACGGTAATGGCGATTCGAAGTTTGCACACCAGTCGTAAGAACGAATTGAATCGACCTTCGGAAGTGTCTGAATCGAGGCTCCTCCGACTCATGGCTTAATGGAAGCTTCGGTGGAAATGCGCAGCGCCTCATGCAATCTGGTGCTGCCATTTTCATAGGGTGAACCATGTCGGGAGGCGGCACATGCCGGGTGAAATCGGGGTGGATGTTCAATCAGCCAGGACCACTGCGCACCACGCAAAGTACTTTGCGTGGGAGTTGACGCGCCGCCGTGCGGCATCTGAAGAAGACCGCCTCGCGCAGTCGCTCTTTGATGCCAGCGTTGACCTCAACCCCCACCAGATTGACGCCGCGCTCTTCGCGCTCAAGAACCCGCTGAGCAAAGGCGTGGTGCTGGCCGACGAAGTGGGTCTGGGCAAGACTATTGAAGCCGCGCTGGTGCTGTGCCAACTGTGGGCAGAGCGCAGGCGCCGCCTGCTGGTGATTTGCCCGGCGGCCTTGCGCAAGCAATGGGCGCAGGAACTGGCCGACAAGTTCAACCTGCCCGCCGAGGTGCTCGATGCGCGCACCTGGCACCGGCTTCGTGAAAGCGGCATTTACGACCCGCTGGACCGTGACGTCATCAGCGTCATGTCCATCCATTTCGCTGCCCGCATGGAAACCCAGTTGGCGGCGGTTCCGTGGGATGTGGTCGTCATCGACGAAGCCCACAAACTGCGCAACGCCCACCGCAAGAGCCATGAAACCGGGCAGGCGCTCAAGCGCGCGTTGGCCGGCCGCAAGAAGCTGCTGCTGACCGCCACACCCCTGCAGAACTCCTTGATGGAGTTGTACGGCCCTCACATCGCTCATTGATGAAGAGATCTTCGGAGACGAGCGCAGCTTTCGCTCGCAGTACAGCAGCATCGATGGCGACATCCAGTCTTTGCGCCGCCGCCTGCAGCCCTTCATCAAGCGCACCCTTCGGCGCGATGTGCTGGAGTACGTGCCATACACCCAGCGCCACGCGCTCACCACGCCGTTTTCCCCGTCAGAGGAGGAAGTCCGGTTTTACGAGCTGATCTCCGCCTACCTGCAGCGCGATTTCAGCTACGGCTTCCCCAGCCGGCAGAAGCACCTGGTCGGGCTCATCTTGCGCAAGCTTCTGGCCTCGTCCACCGAAGCCGTGGTGGCCACCTTGGACGCCATTCGTACCCGATTGCAGCGCCTGCTCGACAAGCAGACCATCGACGAGGAATGGATTCAACAGCTGATTGAAGACGAAGACCTCGACGAAGACCTGCTGGAAGACGACGACCCGGTCGCGCCCCATGCCGACGGCACTCCGCCCGTGGACTACGCCCTG
>JALOSH010000149.1 GCA_025458545.1 Hydrogenophaga sp. | reverse complement strand
TGCGCAGCAACCGTTATTCGATGCTGATCCAGGATGGCCAGGTCAAGACCTTGAACATCGAAGGCCCGGGCAAGTTTGAAGTGAGCGACGCCGCCACCTTGCTCGCCCAGGCCAAGGCGCTCTGACCCAGGCTCGTCCCCCAGAACAAAAGGCCGGCGCAACGAGGTGCCGGCCTTTTTTGTCGGCGAGGCTCAGGGGCGCGTTTCAGAGGCCCATTCAGAGACGCGAGGTGCTGGCCAGATCGGCCATGAGGTAGTGCGCACCCGGCAGGGGGTTGTGGTAGTAGGGGGCGACTTCGACAAAACCCACTTCCTGGTACAGCGCGCGGGCGGCTTCCATGTCGCTCAGGGTGTCCAGCAGCATGTTGCTGTAACCAGCCAGTGAAGCCCGCGCCATCACCTGCTCCACCAGCCGCCGACCCAGTCCCAGGCCACGGAAAGCAGGCCGCACAAAAAGCCTTTTCATCTCGCAGGCGTTGAGGTGGTCGCTGGAGGTCAGCGACCGGAAGGCGCAGCAGCCGGCGGGCGATCCGTCCACCACGGCCAGCACCAGTAGACCGGCAGGCTCGGCGTACTCACCGGGGAGCTTGTCCAGCTCTTCGGCGAAACCCTGAAAGCACAGGTCGATGCCGAGATAGGCCTGGTAGTCGATGAACAGGGCGCGGATCGCGGACAGGTCCTGAGGGGACTCGGCCACGCGCAGCTGGATGTCGGGAGCGGTCACGTTGTGGTGGAGCGGTGGCGGTGTCGGGAAGCGGACTATAAGGCAGGCTGCTTGGGTAGCAGAAGCCCGAACAGTTGGGCCATCGCGGTCAATAGCTGGCGGCGACCATGCCGTTGCCCAGCGACACGATGCCATACACCGCAGCGCCACACAGCGCCAGAACGACCAAGGCCAGCAAGCGGGTGCGCGCGTTGTCCTGCGACGCAGGCACCGAGAAACCGACCGCCTTGTCACCCCCGATCATGGGGCCGACCAGGCTCTGCTTTTTGATGAACTTGTAGAACACCATGGCGCCGAGGTGCAGGGCCACCAGCGCGATCAGCAGCAGTTTGCCCACATCCTTGTGGTACCGGGTGGCCTGGCTGACCCAGTCGCCCGACACCAGCGCAGCCAGAGGACCGGTGAAAGCGATCTCGTCATCGGCAAACAGACCGCTGCCCACCTGGGCCAGCAAGACCAGCAGAAACGCAAACACCGAAAACGCCCCCAGCGGGTTGTGGCCCACGCTGTGCTCTGGCTTGCCCTGGCCGCGCAGGTAGGCCAGGACGCTGGATGGCGCGTAGACAAAGCTGACAAACCGTGACCAGTGACCCCCCACCAGCCCCCAGGCCAGCCGGAACAGCAGCAGGGTGAGCACCGCGTAGCCCAGGCGGCCGTGCCAGATCATGGCGTTGCCCCCGATGTTGCCAGTGATGATCAGCCCGGCGACGCACAACACCAGTGCCCAGTGGAACAGGCGGGTGGGCAAATCCCAGACGCGAACGGTGTGCATGATGACTCCTTGCCCTTGAAGGGATGTTGGCGTGCCGCATAGACACAAACCCTGACGATTCTCTGATGCGAATTGGACGGGAACGCCCTACACTGACGGCGGTTGTAGCACGTCCGTGGTACAGCTGTCAGACACCACCCCACGCTCAGGAGCCCACATGAAGCATGTCATCGTCGCCGCCCTCGTTGGTGCCAGCGCCATTTTGTCCACCCCGGCCATGGCGCAGTTCCAGAAACCGGAGGACGCCATCAAATACCGCAAAGCGAGTTTCACCGTGATGGCCGCCCATTTTGGCCGAATCGGTGCCATGGCCAACAACCGCATCCCGTTCGACGCCAAGGTCGCGGCCGACAACGCGGCCATCGTCGAAACCATGAGCAAACTGCCTTGGGCCGCCTTTGGCCCGGGCACCGACAAAGGTGACACCCGCGCATTGCCCGCCATCTGGACCGAGCAGGCCAAGTTCAAGGAAAGCGGCGACAAGATGCAGGCGGAGATCGCCAAGCTGTCGGCGGCCGCGAAGACCGGCAACCTGGACGCCATCAAAACCGCTTTTGGTGCCGCTGGCCAGACCTGCAAGGCCTGCCACGACGACTTCCGCAAAGAGTAAGCACGGACGCGTTGCACAAAAAGGCCGACCCGCGGGTCGGCCTTTTGCTGAGCGCTGCAGACGTCAACCCGCCGCCAGCAGCTTCTCGATCAGCTGGTGCAGCGCCGCTTTGTCGGGCTCCCCGACGAAGCGTTTGACGATATTCCCCTGCTTGTCCACCAGGTAGGTGGTGGGCGTGAGCTTGACGTCGCCCCAGTCCTTGGCAATCTCGCCCGTGTTGTCCAGCGCCACTTTGAATGGCAGCTGGCGGCTCTGAGCGAAGTTCACCACCCAGTTGGGCGGGTCGTAGCTCATGGCCACCGCCAGGGTTTCATAGCCCTGGTCCTTGTATTTTTTGTAGGTGTCCGCCAGCATGGGCATCTCCTTCACGCAGGACACGCAGGTGGTGGCCCAGAAGTTCACCAGCGTCACTTTCCCCTTCAGGTCGGCGGTGGTGGTTTTTGATCCGTCGATCAGCACAAAGGTGGACGGCGGGGCCGCGTCGCGTGTGCCACAGCCCGCCAGCAGCAGGGGAGCCGCCAGCACGGCCAGCGCGACCCAGGTCCCCAGCTGGCGGCGGGTGGCGGGAAGGTGGGGGTGTGTCATAGTGGTGTGCACAAAATTGGCCGGGAGGCGGTTCGGATGCGGATCACAGCGTGGCGCAGCCCAGCCGGTTCGATGGTTCAAACCCACAGGAGTTCAACATGCAGCGTCGTCAGTTTAACCAGTCCCTCGCCGCCACCAGCGCCCTGCTGGTGTTGGCCGCCCAGCAGCAAGCCTGGGCCTTGTCGCTCAGCGACCTGACCGACAAAGACGCCACCAGCGGTTTGAAGACCGCGCTTGAAAGGGGTGCGCTCGCGGCCATCGGGGTGCTCGGCAAGCCCGACGGTTTCCTGGGCAACCCGACGGTGCGCATACCGTTGCCGGGGTATCTGGAAGACGCCGCCAAGCTGCTGCGCAAGCTGGGGCAGGGCAAGCGGGTGGACGAACTGGTGACCAGCATGAACCGCGCGGCCGAGGCGGCCATCCCCATGGGCAAGGACTTGCTGGTGGGCGCGGTCAAGAACATGTCGGTGACCGATGCGAAGAATATCCTGCAGGGTGGTGACAACTCGGTCACCCAGTTCTTCGCCGAAAAAACCCGGGTGCCGCTCGGGGAAAAATTCTTGCCGGTGGTGACGAAGGCAACCGAGAAAGTGGGTCTGGCCGCCAAGTACAACCAGGTGGCCGGCAAAGCGGCCGGCCTGGGGCTGGTGAAAAAAGAGGATGCCAACATCCAGCAGTACGTGACCGGCAAGTCGCTGGACGGGCTCTACACCATCATCGGGGAAGAGGAGCGCAAGATCCGCCAGGACCCGGTGGGCACCGGCAGCGCCATTCTCAAGAAGGTGTTTGGTGCCTTGAAGTGATCCAGGGCTGGGCCAAAGAGCGGGCGCTCACTTTTTGAGATTGCGACGGGCTTCGAGGAGGCGCGCGTCGAGGTATTCGCCGTAGAAGTCGGGTACAGCCACACCCACCAGGCGCTCGGCCAGCTCCTGCCCGTCGGGCCCGAAAAACAGCACGGTCGGCGCGAACCGGGCTTTCCACGCGGTGGTCTGTTCGGCCGGTGTGGTGGTGTTGCCCTGAAAGCCTTGCAGGTGGCTGGTGCGGTCGCTCACATTGAGCTGCACCGCCTGCACCTTGCCCTCTTTGCGCATCGGCAGCAGGTGGTGGTTGCGCACCAGATCGCAATAGGGGCAGCCCGGCAGCGTGGTCATCACCACCAGCGGTTCACCCCGTGCGGCGGCGGCCACGGCGGCGCCGCGCAGCGACGTCGGGCTGGGCAGGGCGGTGGCGTTCGGGCCTGCGTTACCGGCGGTGGGGGTGCTCATGGGAACCTTGTGGTGCGAAACATCAGCCGTTGCTGATGCATATCAGACGATACCGCGAGCGCGCAGTTCCGCCAAGCGGGGCTCGCCCACACCCAGCCAGTGGTCCAGCACCTCGGCCGTGTGTTCGCCCAGCAGCGGGGGCGGCAGGTCGTTGCGCACCGGGGTGGCGCTGAGTTTGATGGGGCTGGCCACGAGATCGACGGCGTCGGCCAGCGGGTGGGCCTGTGCGCCCTGCCAGCGGCGTACCATGTTTCGGGAGATCACGTGGGGGTCGGCGAACACTTCGGCCAGGTTGTTGATCGGTCCGCAGGGCACCTTGGCGGCTTCGAGCGCCGCCAGCCAGTCGGTCTTGCTGCGCGTCCTGAAGACGGATTCGAGCAGCGGCACCAGCACGGCGCGGTGGCGAACCCGGTTCTGGTTGCGAGCGAAGCGTTCGTCGGCGGCCAGTTCGGGCCGTCCCGCCACTTCGCAGAATTTGGCGAACTGGCTGTCGTTGCCCACCGCCAGGATGATGTGCTGCGCCTGTCCCTGCGCGTCTGGCGCCACTTCGAACACCTGGTAGGGGACGATGTTGATGTGTGCGTTGCCGGCGCGCCCCGGCACCTTGCCGTCTTCGCGGCCGCGCACCAGGTAGTTGGCGCCCAGGTTGGCGAGCATGGCGACCTGCGTGTCGAGCAGGGCCATGTCGATGTGCTGGCCCTCGCCGGTGCGCTCGGCGTGGCGCAGCGCGGCCTGGATGGCGACCGTGGCGTACAGGCCGGTGAACAGATCGGCCACCGCCACGCCCACCTTCTGCGGGCCGCCGCCGGGCAGGTCGTCGCGCTCGCCGGTCACGCTCATCAGCCCGCCCATGCCCTGGATCGCGTAGTCGTAGCCGGCGCGGTCCTTGTAGGGCCCCGTCTGGCCGAAACCGGTGATGGAGCAGTAGACCAGCTTGGGATTGATGGCATGCAGGCTGTCGAAGTCCAGCCCATAGCGGGCCATGTCGCCGACCTTGTAGTTCTCGACGAACACATCCGCTTGGGCCGCCAGTTCGCGGATCAGCGCCTGGCCGTCGGACGTGGCGATGTCGCAGGTGATGGAGCGTTTGTTGCGGTTCGCGCCCAGGTAGTAGGCGGCCTCGGCGGTGTCGGCGCCGTCGCGCCCTTTCAGGAACGGCGGACCCCAGCCGCGCGTGTCGTCGCCACCGGGGTGGCTGGCGCCGGGTGGGCGCTCCACTTTCACCACATCGGCCCCCAGATCGGCGAGCGTTTGCGTGCACCAGGGGCCCGCGAGCACGCGGGACAAATCGAGTATGCGGATACCATCCAGAGCGTTCATCGGGCCATTGTGCCCGCCGCGATGGCGCCACGCTGTCGCGCTCATCCGGAGACACCGTTGTCGCAATCTTTCCGCGCCGCCGCCCTGGCCGGGCTGCTGGCCCTGGGCGCCTGCAGCCCCACCTTCAATTGGCGTGAGCTGCGCCTGGACGGTACGCCGTTGCAAGCGCTCATGCCTTGCAAACCCGAAAGCGCCACCCGACCGGTGCCGCTGGCGGGCACACCCACCGAGCTGCACATGCACAGCTGCAAAACCGGCGGCCTGCGCTTTGCGGTGGCCTGGGCTGACGTGGGCAGCGCGGCGCAGGTGCCGGTGGCCCTGGCCGCCTGGCGCAGCGCCAGTCTGCAGGCCATCGGTACGGCCGATGGGAGCGCCGGGGGGGCGGCCCAGCCGCCGCAGAGGGTGTGAGCGCGCAAGGCAAAGACCCTCAAGGGCAAGCGGTCCAGACCCGGGCGGTTTACTTCGCCCAGGGCACGCAGGTCTTTCAGGCGGCGGTGTACGGCGCGAAGCTGCCCGACGAAGCGGTGGAAGCGTTCTTCGCCGGTCTGCGCCTGTCGCAGCCATGAGCGCAGCGCCGGGCCGCTCCCAAGCCAGCTCGCACCGCAGCCCGCAGGGCGAAGGTACTCCCATGAGCGCAGCGCCGGGCCGCTCCCAAGCCAGCTCGCACCGCAGCCCGCAGGGCGAAGGCACTTCCATGGGTTCACCGTTGCAGGCCGTGCCTGCGGTGGACGGCTGGCTGCCGCCGCGTTTGGCGGTGGGGGTGTTCCTGGCCTTCGCACTGGCCTACTTTTTCTCGACCCTGGTGCGTGCCGTCACCGCCACGCTGTCGCCCGTGCTGAGCGAAGAACTGGCCTTGAGCGCCAGCGATCTGGGTCTGCTCGCGGGTGGCTATTTTCTGGGCTTTGCGCTCACGCAGCTGCCGCTGGGCAGCTGGCTCGACCGGTTCGGTCCGCGCCGCGTGATCCTGGCGTTCTTGTGTGTCGCGGTGCTGGGTTGCATGGCGTTTGCGCTGGCCACCAGTTTCACCGCCCTGCTGGCCGCGCGGGTGCTGACCGGCATGGGCGTGAGCGCCTGTCTGATGGCGCCACTCACCGGCTACCGGCGCTGGCTGCGCCCCGAGCTGCAACTGCGCGCCAACTCCTGGATGCTGATGACTGGCTCGCTCGGCATGGTGGCCGCCACGTTGCCGGTGCAGTGGCTGCTGCCGGTGCTGGGCTGGCGTGGCCTGTTCTGGGTGCTGGCGGCGCTGATCGTGCGATGGTGTGGATCGGCTTCATCAACTACGGCGGCATGCTCGCGATCCAGACGCTGTGGGCCGGGCCCTGGATGGTGCAGGTGGCGGGGTATTCGCCCGCGCAGGCGGCGCAGGGGTTGTTCGGCATCAACGTCTGCATGCTGCTCGCGTTCTGGCTCTGGGGCGTCTTCAACCCGAGGTTGGTGCGCCAGGGCTGGAGCGCCGAGCGCCTGATCGCGCGGGGCATGCTGGTGCCGTTGTTGTTGCTGGCGCTGATCGTCTGGCTGGGGCCCCAGGCGGGCTGGCCGCTGTGGGCCGCCTTCTGTGTGACCAGCACCTTTGGTGCGCTGGCCCAGCCAGCGGTGGGCATGGCCTTGCCCGCCCAGGCCGCGGGCCGCGCGCTGTCGGCCTACAACCTGGTCATCTTTGCCGGTGTGTTCACCATGCAGTGGACGATCGGCCTGCTGATCGACGGTTTTGCCCGCCTGGGCTGGGACACTGTGGCCAGTTTCCGTGCGGCCATGGGTGTGTTCGGGCTGTGTGGTTTGTGGGCTTATGTGGTTTTCATGCGCGGTCACCCCCGCTCGGCCGCGCTGGCGCGGGGCTAAACTGTGTGCCCATGAACGGCATCCTGATCATTGCGCACGCTCCATTGGCA
>JALOSH010000483.1 GCA_025458545.1 Hydrogenophaga sp. | reverse complement strand
CGCGAAGGTGTCGATGATGACCTGGCCCTGCGGCCCGGACAGGCGGTAATGCAGGGTGAGAAAGGAGCCTTCCTGGACGTGCGGCATGGACGGAATGGGGATGAAGTGCAGCCCGGCGACGCTGCCGGGGGACGCGGGCGCCACAAAGGGCGCCGCGGAGACGGAACACTATTGTAAAAAGCGGCCGGACACCGGGAGGAAAACCACATGGACGGCACTGCCACCCCCACAGGCCTCAAGAGCCTGCCCAGCGACGCGCGCCCGCGCGAAAAGCTGCTCGCCCGCGGGCCGTCGGCGCTGAGCGACGCCGAACTGCTGGCCCTGCTGCTGCGCACCGGCATGGCAGGCAAGCACGTGCTGCAACTCGCGCAGGAGCTGCTGGACCGCTTCGGCGGTGTCGGCGGCCTGCTGCACACCGGGGCCGATGCGCTCAAGACCATCAAGGGCCTCGGGCCGGCCAAGCGCGCCGAAGTGGTGGCCGTGCTCGAACTGGCCCGCCGCGCGCTGGCGCAGGAACTGCAGCAGCGCCCGCTGTTCGACAGCCCGGCCGCCGTGCGCCACTACCTGCAGCTGCAACTGGGCGCGCGCGCCCACGAGGTGTTCGCCGTGTTGTTCCTGGACAGCCAGAACCGCCTGCTGGCGATGGATGAACTGTTCCGCGGCACGCTCACGCAGACCAGCGTGTACCCGCGCGAAGTGGTGCTGCGCGCGCTGCACCACCACGCGGCGGCGGTGGTGCTGGCGCACAACCACCCCAGCGGCGAAGCGCGGCCTTCGCGCGCCGACGAAGCACTCACCCAGACGCTCAAGGCAGCGCTCGCGCTGGTGGACGTGCGCGTGCTCGACCACTTCATCGTCACCCGCGACGCCGCCGCTTCGATGGCAGAGCTGGGTCTGGTCTGAGGGGCATGCCGCCTGGGTGAGAATCGGGCCACGATGAAAGTGCGCTCGCTGTCCGAACTCAAGACCCTGCACCAGGTCATCGCCCAGCGGGCGGCGGCTGAAGCGGCCGCGCGCGAGGCCGAGCGCCTGCGCCTGCAACGGCTGGACCGCGAACGCCGCCTGTTCGAGCTGGCCGTGGGCCCGGTGCAACCCTTGGTGCAGGCCCGCCGGGTGCAGCACGCACCCCGCCCGGTGGAGCCTACGCCGCGCCAGCGCCAGCTCGATGAACAGGCGGTGATGCGCGAGGCGCTGTCCGACGACTTCGATGTGGAAACCCTGCTGCACACGGACGAAGCGCTGAGCTTTCGCCGGCCCGGGCTGGGGCCGGACGTGGTGCGCAAGCTGCGCGAAGGGCACTGGAGCATCCAGCGCCAGTTCGATTTGTGCACGGCCTGCGCACCGACGAGGCGCGCGAGGCCCTGGGCGGCTTCATCCGCGAATCGCACCAGCTGGGCCTGCGCTGCGTGCGCGTGGTGCACGGCAAGGGCCTGGGCTCACCCGGACGCACCCCGGTGCTCAAGGCCCGGGTGCTGCGCTGGCTGGTGCAGAAGAACGAGGTGCTGGCCTTTGTGCAGGCCCGCCCGGCCCATGGCGGCGCGGGCGCGTTGGTGGTGTTGCTCAGGCCCGCCGGGCACCGAAGCGCGCACAGCGCGGTGGCCTGAAGCCATTCGGCAGCGGGCGAACCCTGCCCAGCCAGCGCACGACCCAAGGCACGGGCCACCCACCGCTCTGCGATGCTGAAGGCCTCCCCAGCGACGTTCGGGTCGACCTTGGTCGTGAGCGACCGACTCCGGGATGTCGGTTCACCCGCCAGTGTTGCGCATCCAGTCCGCCGTCTTGAAGAAGCTGTCTTTCAAGCGCGTACGCAGATCCTCGGGCACGCCGGTTTCGCGCATCGCCTGGTCCATGCAGGCCAGCCACTGGTCGCGCTCCACGATGCCGATGGCAAACGGCATATGGCGCATGCGAAGGCGCGGGTGACCGAAGCGGTCTTCGTAGTGCGACGGGCCGCCGAGCCAGCCGCACAGGAACCAGAACAGTTTCTGTCTCGCATCGTCCAGCGTGTTGCCGTGGACGATCCGCAGTTCGTGGTAGCCCGGCTCGATGTCCATCAGGTCGTAGAAGCGGTCGGCCAGCGCGCGCACGCGGGCTTCGCCGCCGATCCATTCAAACGGGGTGGCGGGTTTTGCGGCGGTGTCGGATGCAGTCATTTGAGGAAGAAGGAAGTGTCTTGATCGGCAGCCCGAGCGGAACCGGCATGGCCGGGCCGCTGCTGGCGACCCCCGCAGGTGACGCCGCAAGCGCAAGCGGCGCGGGGTTTCAAACAGTGGCTCGGCGAAGCGTCTCCACCACCGGCGTTTTCAGCACGCTGCGCAAGCCCCACCAGCCCGCCGCCAGCGCAAGCACGCCACCGGCCAGGCTGCCCAGCACGGGCACCAAAATGGGTGGCTGCCAACTGAATTCGAACGCGTACTTGGCCAGCGCCCAGCCCACGGCCACCGCCACGAGCGAAGCCACAAAACCGGCCAGCAAGCCCACGCCTGCCAGCTCGATGCGCTGCACATTGCGCAGCAGCTGGGACCCGGCGCCCACGGCGCGCAGCACCGCGAACTCGCGCTCGCGCTCGCCGCGCGTGGCGGTG
>JALOSH010000148.1 GCA_025458545.1 Hydrogenophaga sp. | reverse complement strand
TTGGACAGCAGCGCGTTTTCCTTGATCGACTCGTAGATGCCGTCGAGGTCGTCGGGCACCGTGGTCAGGTAGCAGCTGGAGAGCTGCGAACGCAGCGTGCCGGCGTTGAACAGCGTGGGGGTGGACGACATGAAGTCGAACGAAGACAGGACTTCGTAGAACTCGATGGCGCGCGCTTCGCGGTCGATCTCGTTGAGCGCCAGGCCCATGGCCACGCGCATGAAAAAGGCCTGCGGCAGTTCGATGCGGGTCTTGCGCACGTGCAGGAAGTAGCGGTCGTACAGGGTCTGCAGGCCGAGGTAGTCGAACTGCAGGTCGCGCTCGGGCTTGAGCGCGGCGCCCAGGCGGGCCAGGTCGAACTGCTGCAGCTTCTCGTCGAGCAGTTCGTTTTGCACGCCCTTTTTGATGAACTGCGGGAAATAGTCGGCGTAGCGCGCACCCATCTCGGCGGACGGCACTTCTTCGCCGATCACTTCCTTGACGATGGTGTGCAGCAGCAGGCGCGCGGTGGCGTAGGTGTAGTCCGGGTCCTTTTCGATCAGGGTGCGGGCCGCCAGGATGGAGGCTTTGTAGACCTCTTCCATCGGCACGCCGTCGTACAGGTTGCGCTTGGTCTCGGCGACGATGGGGTCGGCTTTGACGTCCTGTCCCAGGCCTTTGCAGGCGTCTTCGATCAGGTGCTGCAGGCGGTTCAGATCGAGCGGCACACGTTGACCACCGTCCATCACGTGCAACAGGGCTTCGGCAGGCTTGGCCGCTGCGGACTGTTGAGCGCGCTCTTGCGAGCGGCGTTCGCGGTACAGCACATACGCGCGAGCGACTTCGTGGTGACCGCTGCGCATCAGGCCCAGCTCGACCTGGTCCTGCACATCTTCAATGTGGAAGGTGCCGCCGCCCGGGCGCGAGCGCATCAGTGCACGCACCACGTTTTGGGTCAGCGCGTCCACCGTTTCGCGCACGCTCGCCGACGCCGCGCCCTGGGTGCCGTGCACCGCCAGAAAGGCTTTCATCAGCGCCACCGCGATCTTGCTCGGCTCGAACGAGACCACCGCGCCGTTGCGGCGGATGATCTGGTAATGGGCATATACCGAGCCGGCGCTGTCGGGTGTGGCGATGCCGACGGCACCGGTGGACAGCAGGGCCGACGGCGAGGCGGAGGTGGCGGGGGAGTGGGTGGTCAGCATGGTTCCTCTGGCGTTTGTTTTGTGAATTGGCTGTGAGCGCAAGCGAAGCTGGGCGGTGATGCAGGGCGGCCCGGGTGTTGGGCCCACCGCGCCCTGCGCGAGATCGGCTCAGGGGCATCGTGGCTGTGGCGGCGGTGGTTTTGCAGTGTGGCCAAACAGCGCAGCACACACTATATCTGGTGTGTGGGGTGGCTTCAAGCCACTACCGGTAGTGTGTGCCCGAAATGTGGCCAATCACCACCAGCGCCGTTTCGTCAGGCAAAAAATGCAGGCTGGCGGAACGCAGCATGCGGAACATGCCACGGCGTGCTGCGCCCTTTTGTGTCTGGCCTTGCGCTGGAGAAGGCAGATTCTGTGCGGGCTTTGAACGGTTTTGCCGCTGAACACCGCGCCGTTGTGGCGGGTTTCGCCGGGGGTGCTGACCCGTTGCTGCCTGTTTCAGGCGACGGCGTTGTCCCCGGGCCGTGTGCCCTGGGGGAAACACGCATCGGACCAACCGAGACTTTGTTGTAAGTAAGCCCAATCGAAACCCGGGCCAGGGTCCTGTTTCCGACCGGGTGCGATGTGCTCGTGACCCGCCAGGTGGGCGATCGGGTAGCGCGCAGCCAGGCTGGCGCACAGCAGCGCGAGCGTCTCGTATTGCCGGGGTTCGAACCGCTCGCCTTCAAGGCCTTCGAGTTCGATACCGACGGAGTCGTCGTTGCAGTTGTCCCGCCCGCGCCAGCACGAAGCGCCTGCATGCCAGGCGCGTGCGTCGGTGCTCACGAACTGCACCAGTTCGCCGCTGCGGCGGATGAAGAAGTGGGACGAGACCTCCATCCCGCGGATCTGATGGAAATAGGGGTGTGCGTCCCAGTCGAGGCGGTTGGTGAACAGTTGCTCAACCTCGGGTCCGCCGTAAACGCCAGGGGGCAGGCTGATCGAGTGGATGACGATCAGGTCGATGTGAGCGCCGGTCGGGCGCGGGCCAAAGTTGGGCGAAGGGCTGTGGCGAGCCGCCGGCAGCCAGCCGTCGTCCAGCCAGGTCCAGGTGGCCGGGCTTTCAGCCTTCATCGTCGCTGCCCGAGGGCATGGCAATGCCCAGGCGCTGGATGCGGTAGCGCATCTGGCGCAGGTTCAGGCCCAGGCGGGCGGCGGCGGCGGTGCGGTTGAAGTCGGTTTCCTTCAGCGCCTGAAGCAGCACCAGGCGCTCCTGTTCGTCCAGGTAGCTTTGCAGGTCGGGCGGTATGCCGGGGCCTGCCGATGGCGCTGCCGTGGGCAGTTGTTTTGCCGTGCCCGTCTCCACGGCGAAGTCGCGCACGGGTGGGTCTCCCGGATCGCCAAAGTCTTCTGCTTCCAGCGCGGCGCCGTTGCTGAGCGCCAGGGCACGTTGCAGCAGGTTCTCCAACTCCCGCACGTTGCCCGGCAGCTCACAGGATTGCAGCCAGGCCATGGCACCCGGCGACAGCGCGGGTGTGGCCTGGCCGGATTCGGCGCAGATACGCTGCAGCAGCGCATGGGCCAGATCGGGCAGGTCTTCGCGCCGCTCGCGCAGCGCGGGCGTGCGCAGCCCGATCACGTTGAGCCGGTAGAACAGGTCTTGCCGAAAGCCGCCGTCTTTGACGAGTGCTGCCAGGTCGCGGTGGGTCGCGCTGACCAGACGCACGTCGACCGCCTCTTCCTGCACCCCGCCGAGCGGGCGCACCCGCCGCTCCTGGATCACGCGCAACAGTTTGGCCTGCATGGCCAGCGGCAGGTCGCCGATTTCGTCCAGAAACAGGGTGCCGCCTTTGGCCGCCTGGAAGTAACCCTCCCGGTCCTGGGTGGCACCGGTGAAGGCGCCCTTGCGCGCCCCGAAGAATTCGGCCTCGATCAGGTTCTCGGGAATGGCACCGCAGTTCACCGCCACAAACGGGCCGCCAGCGCGGTGGCTGCAGCCATGCACCGCGCGCGCCACCAGTTCCTTGCCGGTGCCCGACTCGCCCAGGATCAGCACCGGCGCCATGCTGGTGGAGACCTTTTCGATCCGACCCCGGATCTGAACCATGCAGGCCGAGCCGCCCACGATGCGTTCCAGAGCCTGCACGCCAGCGGGCGGTGGTGGCGCCGTGCGCAAGGGCGCGCCCGCTGCGGTTTCGGTGGCCGCTGGCAGGCGCTGGCTCTGCAGCGCTGCGGTCACCGCCATCCGGAACTGTTTCAGGTCGACCGGCTTGGTGAGGTAGTCGAAGGCGCCGCTCTTCAAAGCTTCCACCGCGTTTTCGGCCGAGCCGTAGGCGGTGATGACGATGCTGCGCTCGCTGCGCTGGGCCGCACCGAGTTCGCGCAGCAGCTCCAGGCCCAGGCCATCGGGCAGGCGCATGTCGGTGATCAGGACATCAAATCGCCGCTGCGCCAGCGATTCGCGCGCCTGTGCCAGGTCGGCCGCGGAGGTGACTTCATAACCCTCGCGCAGCAGGGTCAGCTCGTACAGCGTGCGCAGGTCGGGCTCGTCGTCGACGACCAGGATGGAGGCGGGGACGGGGGCAGACATCGTGGTGGGCAGGCCCTAGAAGAGGGTGGACATCGGGGGCGGTTTCGAGTCCTGCGGCGGACGCGTGTGGCCGGGCACCGAATCGCCGGCCGGGTAGTTCAGGCTGTGCTGCAGCGGGAGCCTCGCCGAGGCCTTGACGGTGGGAATGATCACATAGAACTCGTTGCCTTCCCGTTGGTCGAGGCGGCAGCGCTGATAGGCGATCTGCGCCCCATAGCGTTCGCAGAGTTCGCGGCAAATGTAGAGACCCAGGCCGCTGGAACGGCTTTCGGACGAAAAGAAAGGTTCGAAGAGGTGCCGCAGTACGCCCGCTTCCAGCGGGGCGCCATTGCTCCAGACCGACAACCGCACCCGATCGGTCCCGCCCGGCTGGGTGATGACACGGATCGACGAGGCCTCACCGCTGGCATAACGCAGCGCGTTGTCGAGCAGGTTCACGAGCAGCCGGCGCAGGTGCTCCTGGTCAAAAGCCACGAACAGGCCGGGGGCGTGGAGGTGCACGCCGAGGGCCTGCCGGGCCTGGTTCTGCTTGGTCCACTCTTGCGTGATCTGTCGCACCGACGGGTCGATCGACAGGACATGAGCGGCGCCAACGTCCTGGCTGGGCTGGGCGCGCGCCACGTTCAGGATGTCGTCCACGATGCGCGAGAGCCGCTGGGCGTTCTGATCGATCATCCGCGTGAGCCGCTTTTGGCCAGGCTCGCGCACCTCTTCGTCGAGCAAGGCGTTGGCCTGGGTGATGGCCGACAGCGGGTTGCGGATTTCATGCGCCACCGCGGCCGACATCCGTCCCATCGACGCCAGCTTCTCGGTGCGCACCCGCGCCTCGACTTCGCGCAGGTCTTCCAGAAACAGCACGCACAAACCGGTGTGACGACCACCCTGGGCGGTCGTCAGCCGCGTGCGGGCAAACAGCTTGTGCGAGGTGAGTTCGTCGATGTCGATGCGCAGTTCGGCTTCGAGTTCCTGGCCCATGGCAAAGGTTTGTTCCACCAGGTTGGCCAGGCCTTCCCAGCCATCGCGCGCCGAGAGCAGCAGTTTGGCCGATTGTGGATAGCGATCACCCATGAGCATGGACTGGGCGGCCGGGTTGGCGTTGCGCACCACACCGTGCGGGTCTACCACCAGCACACCTTCGCTCAGGCTTTCGATCACCAGTTCGTTCACCTGTGCCTGGGTGCGCGCAGCGGCCTGGCTGCTTTTCACCATGGCTTCTTCGCGGGCCAGGCGCTGGGCGAGCTGGCTGGTCAGCAAGGCCAGCAGAAAGAAGGCGGTGCCGGTCAGCCCACCTTGCAAGAACCGCGAGGTCGAGACATCGCTCAGCAGCGGTGCGCTCAGGGCCGCATCGCCCAGCATGTACAGCGTGACGCAGGCCGCCGTGGCCAGGGCCAGCGTGAGCGATCCGAGAATCGCTGCCAGCAGCACCGGCAAGGCAAACAGCAGCGTGTAGTTGATGTCGCCGAGCTGAAAATGCTGCAGCACCGCGAACACCAGCAGATCGACCCCGACGGTCAACAGCCACTGGATCGGGCGCGGTTTGCCTTTGTCCAGCGGGTGTGCCCACAGCATCACCGCCAGCGTGGCGGTGAGGTGCAGCGAGCTCACCAGGACCAGCCAGCCCGGCCCCCCGGTCTGGGTGGTGACCACAAACACCTGCAGCGCCAGCAACACCGCCGCCACAAACACCCGCGCCTGCATGAAGCCACGCCACAGACGGGAAAACGCGCGCAGCCGCTGTTCGTACCCGTGCGTGCCATCTTCTTGCAGCGACGCCAGCCACGAGGGCGAGAACTGGGAGTTGTTGTCGAGGGCCATGGCGGCGGGCGCTGGGTGTCTGACGGGCGAGGCCTGCACTCAGGCGCCGGCGTCCTCGCTCAGCCGGCGGTGTTCGTGGCAGCAGTAGACACCGTGCTGACCCTGCACCGCTTCGACGCTGGGCAGGTGCATGCCGCAGTGCGCGCAGGCCACCATGATGGCCGGGCTCTGGGGCGCCCGGGGTGGCGTGGGGGGGCGAGACGCATCCCGGTCGCCCAGGCGGTTGTTGCGCCAGACCCAGAAGGCCACCAGCACCACGGCGATCACCAGCAGGTATTTCATGGTTCGGGTATCAGTTTTCCATGGCGCCGGAGCGCCACCCGCGA
>JALOSH010000147.1 GCA_025458545.1 Hydrogenophaga sp. | reverse complement strand
GCGTTTGGCACGCTGCTGTATCCGGCGCTCACCGCCGCCGAACGGCTGGGCGCCAGCGTGGCCAACATGCGTTGGGCCAAGCCGCTGGACCTGGACCTGCTGCGCGAACTCGCCCAGACCCACCAGGCCTTGGTGACCGTGGAAGAAGGTTGTGTCATGGGCGGTGCCGGCAGCGCGGTGCTCGAAGCCCTGCAGGCCGAGGGCTTGAACCTGCCGGTGCTCAGCCTGGGCCTGCCGGACACCTTCATCGAACATGGTGACCCGGCCAAGCTGCTGGCCGCCGAAGGCCTGGACGCGGCGGGCATCGAACGCTCCGTGCGCGCCCGCTTCGCCAACCTGCTGGATGGCGCTCCCGGACTGAAAGTGGTCGCCTGATGGATGCCGCGCTGGGGCTCATGCCCGATGTGCAGGGCCGACACGATGCGCGCGCACTGCCGATCGCCCGCGTCGGCGTGACCAACCTGCGCTACCCGCTGGTGTTGCGGGTGGCGGGCAAAGACCAGCCCACGGTGGGCGCTTGGAGCGTGCACGTGGGCCTGCGGGCCGAACAGAAGGGCGCTCACATGTCGCGCCTGCTGGCCTGGCTAGACGCCTTCACACAGGGCGATTCGGCCGCGGCCGTCACACACGACAGCCTCATGGCCGCCATGCCCGCCCTTTTGCGACAGCTGGAAACCGACAGCGGCGGTGTCGAGGTCCGGTTCCCCTTCTTCATCCGCAAGGTCGCGCCGGTGTCTGGGCTGCAGAGCCTGCTGGAGTACGAAGGCGGCTGGCTGGTGGCGCAGGCCGCGGGCACCTTGCCCGAGCTGCGCATGGTCGCCACCGTGCCGGTCAAGTCGCTGTGCCCGTGCTCCAAGGAAGTGAGCGACGACGGCGCCCACAACCAGCGCTCGCACATCCGGCTGGAGGTGCTCCTCAATGCCCCGATGGACTGGACCGAACTGGTGCGCTTTGCGGAAGACCATGCCTCCAGCGAGCTGTGGGGCCTGCTCAAACGCAGCGACGAAAAATGGGTCACCGAGCGCGCCTACGCCAACCCGAAGTTCGTCGAAGACCTGGTGCGCGATGTGGCGCTGGCGCTGGAAGCCGACCCGCGCATCGACGCCTACGCCGTGGATGTGACCAACTTCGAGTCCATCCACGCCCACGATGTGCACGCCCGTGTGGCGCGCGACAAGCGGGCCGTCTGATGCCGCCCTCCCGGGTTGAGGTTTTTTCAACGCCGGCGTGAATCTGTTTTGCCACACAGCCACCAACGGTTCGCCAAGCTTGCAGGAGGCTGAACGGTTCCGCCCAAAGCCCTTGAAACGAGGGAAAACCCCCGGGGTGAGGGGTAGGCGCCTTCCTACAATGACTCCCGACTGAGCAAGTCCTCGCCTTCCATCGGCGGGTGTGAATCATCAACCACGGAGTCATACAACATGGATCGTCGTTCCCTCATCAAGCATGCCGGCATTGCCGGTGTGCTGGCCGCAGGTGCAGCTCCCGCTGTGCACGCCCAGGCCGCCATCCGCTGGCGCCTGACGTCCAGCTTCCCCAAGGCGCTGGACACCATTCATGGCGCTGCCGACGTGTTCGCCCAGAAGATCGGCGAAATGTCGGGTGGCAAGTTCCAGGTCACGGTGGCCGCTCCTGGCGAGCTCGTGCCTGCCTTCGGTGTGGTGGATGCGGTTCAGGCCGGTACCGTCGAAGCCGGTCACACTGCCGCCTACTACTACTTCGGCAAGGACGACACCTTCGCCATGGGCACGGCCATTCCGTTTGGCCTGAACAGCCGCCAGCTGACCTCCTGGTACTACGACGGCAACGGCATGAAGCTGTTCCGCGAGTTCTACAACCAGTACAACATCGTGAACTTCCCCGGCGGCAACACAGGCGCCCAGATGGGTGGCTGGTTCCGCAAGGAAATCAAGACCGTGGCCGACCTCAAGGGCCTGAAGATGCGCCTGGGTGGTTTTGCCGGCAAGGTGCTGACCCGCATGGGTGTGGTGCCACAGAACATCCCTGGCGGCGAGATTTACCAGGCCCTGGAAAAAGGCACCATCGATGCGACCGAATGGATCGGACCGTATGACGATGAAAAGCTGGGCTTCCAGAAGGTTGCCAAGAACTACTACTACCCCGGTTTCTGGGAAGGTGGCGCCCAGCTCGACTTCTACGTCAACAAGACCGCGTTCAACGCCCTGTCGAAAGACTACCAGGCGATGGTTGAAACGGCTGCGGCCTACGCGCACACCGAAATGCAGGCCCGCTACGACAACCGCAACCCGGCCGCGTTGAAGCGCCTGGTGGGTGGTGGCGCCAAGGTGCTGCCGTTCCCGAAAGTGGTGATGGACGCCGCCTTCAAAGAGTCGATGGCGCTGTACGCTGAGTTGAGCGCCAGCAACCCCAACTGGAAGAAGATCTACGCCGACTATTCGGCCTTCCGCAAAGACCAGAACCTCTGGTTCCGTTTCACCGAAGCCTCGTTCGACCGTTACATGCAGTCGGCCAGGCTGTAATCGGAGCGCGAGTCCAAAAAAACCCCGCTCTGGCGGGGTTTTTTTGATCGGCCACCAGGCCACCTTCCAGAGGGTGGCTTGGTGGCTGATCCAACTGGCCGATGCATTTGTCGCACCGTCGGGCGGTTTTTTCGGCTCAGTGGCCTGCTTACTCACCACCCACTTTGTGGGGAATGCCCATGTCTTTTCTGCTCAAGTTTTCCCGCCTCGTTGACGGTTTCAGCGATTTCATCGGCAAGATCGCCATGTGGCTGATCCTGGCCGCCACGCTGATCAGCGCGGGCAACGCCATCATCCGCAAGGCCTTTGACACCAGCTCGAACGCCTGGCTCGAAATCCAGTGGTACCTGTTCGCTGCGGTGTTTTTGCTCGGTGGCGGCTACGCCTTCCTGCGCAACGCGCACGTGCGCATCGACTTCATTTCTTCCAAGTTCAGCGACCGCACCCGCAACTGGATCGACGTGGGCGGCATCGTCATTTTCTTGCTGCCCTTGTGCTACCTGATGATCTACGAAGGCTGGCCGCTGTTCATGAACGCCTGGACCTCGGGCGAAATGTCTTCCAATGCGGGTGGCCTGATCCGCTGGCCGGTCTACCTGTTCATCCCGGTGGGTTTTGCCCTGCTGATGCTGCAAGGCCTGAGTGAGCTGATCAAGCGGCTGGCGTTCCTGACGGGTCAAGGCCCTGATGTGTTGAGCCACTCCGGGCCCAGCGAAACCGAGCTGCTCGCGAAAGAAATCGCCGATGCGGAACAACAAAAGCTGGAAGCTTCGCTGGCTTCCACCCACAAGCACTGATCGGTTCGCACCATGATGGAATTCCTGACCGCCAACTTTGTCCCGACGATGTTCGTCGGGCTGATCGTTTTCCTGCTGATCGGTTTCCCGGTCGCTTTCTCCCTCGCCGCGACCGGCCTGTTCTTCGGTCTGATCGGCATGGAGCTGGGGCTGTTCCCCTCCAACCTGTTCCAGGCGCTGCCGCTGCGGATTTTCGGCATCATGCAGAACGACACGCTGCTGGCGATCCCGTTCTTCACCCTGATGGGCATCATCCTGGAGCGCAGCCGCATGGCCGAAGACCTTCTGGAGACAGTGGGTCAGGTGTTTGGCCCGCTGCGCGGTGGCGTGGGCATTGCGGTGGTGCTGGTCGGCGCTCTGCTGGCCGCCACCACAGGCGTGGTCGCGGCATCGGTGATCTCCATGGGCCTGATCGCCATGCCCATCATGCTGCGCTACGGCTACAACCGCACCATCGCCACCGGCACCATCACCGCCTCGGGCACGCTGGCCCAGGCGCTTCCGCCGTCGCTGGTGCTGATCGTGCTGGCCGACCAGATGGGCCGCTCGGTGGGTGACATGTACGCAGGTGCCCTCATCCCCGGCCTTTCGCTGGTGGGTCTGTACCTGGCTTTCATCGTGGTGGTGGCGCTGGTGAAGCCCTCTTGGGTGCCCGCCTTGCCGCCTGAAGCCCGCATCTACAGCGAGCCCAACGGCAAGAGCGGCCATGCGTCCTTGCTGATTCTGCTGTCCATCTGCGCCGGCGTGGCCGTGCTGTGGTCGCAAGTGCACGCCTCGATCTTGAATCCGATGCTGGAGCGTGAGGGCGCGGCGCCGCGTGACGAGGTGTTCATCCTGTCCACCGCAGTGGGCGCTTTCCTGGCCCTGGGCCTGGCCTTGCTCAACCGCCTGTTCAAGCTGGGTCTCTTGTCGCGTCTCACCGAGCGCGTCACCTTTGTGTTGATCCCGCCGCTGGTGCTGATCTTCCTGGTGCTCGGCACGATCTTCCTGGGTGTGGCCACGCCCACCGAGGGCGGCGCCATGGGTGCGATCGGCGCGCTGATCATGGCCGGTGCACGCGGCACGCTGTCGTTCAAGCTGCTGCAGCAGGCGCTGGAAAACAGCTCCAAGCTCGCGATCTTCGTGATGTTCATCCTGATCGGTTCGACCGTTTTCAGCTTCACCTTCAATGCAGCAGACGGTCACATCTGGGTGGAGCACCTGTTTGACAAGTTGCCCGGTGGCCAGCTTGGCTTCCTGCTGGTGGTGAATCTGATCGTGTTCATCCTGGGCATGTTCATCGACTTCTTCGAGATCGCCTTCATCGTGGTGCCGCTGCTGGTGCCGGTGGCCACCAAGCTCGAAATCGACCTGATCTGGTTCGGCATCATCCTGGCCATGAACCTGCAGACCTCGTTCCTCACGCCGCCGTTCGGTTTTGCGCTGTTCTACCTGCGCAGCGTGGCCGCGCGCAACGACTACGACGACGTTGTGACCAAGAAGCGCATCAAGGCGGTGACCACGGCGCAGATCTACAAGGGCTCCATCGCCTTCATCATCCTGCAGCTGATCATGGTGGCGGTGATCGTGTTCAATCCGGGCATCGTCACCGGCAATCTGGACAAGGCGGTGAAGGTGGATGACGCGGCGGTGTTGGACATGCTCAACAACATGCCGGGTCTCGACAACGAAGAGAGCGCCCCGCCCGGTTTGGAGACCCCCGGCCAGGAGCAGCCCGCAGAGGGCGCTGCGCCCGGCGCGGCAGGTGATCCGCCAGCGGGCGAAGAGGTCGATCCGGCCAAGGCGCTGGAAGAGGCCATGAAAAAGGCCGAGTAAGAGGGCCGAGTGATGCAGATCGACGTGAAGGTGCTGGACCCGCGCATGGCGGACCAGCTTCCCGCCTACGCCACCCGCGGCAGTGCCGGCCTGGACCTGCGCGCCTGCCTGGACGCGCCGCTCACGCTCGCGCCCAACGCCTGGCAGCTGGTGCCGACCGGCTTGGCCATTCACCTGGCCGATCCGGGCTTCGCGGCCATGATCCTGCCGCGCTCGGGCCTGGGCCACAAACACGGCATCGTGTTGGGCAACCTGGTCGGTCTGATCGACAGCGACTACCAGGGCCAGCTCATGGTGAGCGCCTGGAACCGCAGCGGTGTGCCGTTCACCATCGAACCCATGGAACGCATCGCGCAGATGGTGATCGTGCCGGTGGTGCAGGCGCGCTTCAACCTGGTGGATGACTTTGCGGCCGCGAGCGATCGTGGCGCGGGTGGTTACGGGTCCACGGGCACGCGTTAGCGCGGAGGCTTTTCGAAACACAAAGGGCTGCCATCGCAGCCCTTTGTGTTTCCAAGCTCAGGCTCAGTGCAGCGTGGGTGGAAGCTGCGGCGCCGCATCGTCGCCCGCATCCACTTGCATGCGGAAGAAACCGGTGCCGAGCGAGCCTTTGCCGACCTCGCTCACCTGCGCCTCGCGCACCGCATGCACCTTGAGGGTGATGCGCAGGGCGATACCGGCCAGCGGGTGGTTGCCGTCCAGCACCACGTGGTCCGGGTAGATGTCGCTCACGAAGTACAGGCGGTCT
>JALOSH010000146.1 GCA_025458545.1 Hydrogenophaga sp. | reverse complement strand
CGGTCGTGCAGCAGGTCGGCCACGGCACGCAGCTGCTCGTCGCTCAGGCTCGCCTTGCCCAGCAGGCCGCTCTTGAGGCCGATGCGGAACTCGACCAGGCGCTCCACGCGGTGCAGCGCCAGGCCGCAGTTGTGCGCGATGTCGGTGGCCTTGGAGGCCCAGGGCGACACGGTGCCCAGGCGCGGCATCACCAGCAATGCCGGGCCACCGGCTTTTTCCAGCGCCAGGTGGGATTCGGACACCGGCTCGCCATAGCTCATCAGCTGGCCCAGGCGCTCCAGCATGGCGGCGTCGGGCTCGGCGTCGAACGACGCCAGGTGGACGAATCGGGCCGAGAGGCCGGTGATCTTGTCGGACACCGCTTGCAAGCGGGGCAGGAGTTGCTGGACTTTGAAGTCGCTGACGGCGTTGCCGCCATCCAGAAAACGCAGGTGCAGGGTCACGTTGGGTGGCCTTGGGGCAGGTTGAGGCGGCTGGGCGCGGGGTGGCCCGGGGGATGGGTGGAAACCCGCAATTTTACCCGCGCGCCCTGTGCCGCCATGGCCGCTCACAGCACCGGGAACAGGCCCCGATGGGATAATCCGCGCCATGAGCATCACCTACAAAGACGAAGCTGGCATCGCGGGCATGCGCGAGGCCTGTCGCCTGGCCTCTGAAGTACTGGACCACCTCACCCCGCACATCCAGCCGGGCGTGACCACCCTGGAGATCGACCGACTCGGGGCCGATTACATGAAGCAGCAGGGCACGCGCTCGGCCACCATCGGTTACCAGCCCAGTGGCTACCCGCCTTACCCCGGTCACCTCTGCACCTCGGTCAACCAGGTCGTGTGCCACGGCATCCCGAACGAAAAACCGCTCAAGAAGGGCGACATCCTGAACGTGGACGTGACCGTGATCACGCCCGAAGGCTGGTACGGCGACAACAGCCGAATGTTCCTGATCGGCGGAGAAGCGGCCTGCAGCGTGCAGGCCAAGCGCTTGTGCCAGGTCACCTTTGAAGCCATGTGGAAGGGCATCGTCATGGTCAGGCCAGGCATTCGCCTGGGCGACATCGGTCACGCGATCCAGACCTTTGCCGAAGGCAACGGCTTCACCGTGGTGCGCGAGTTCTGTGGCCACGGCATTGGCCAGCGCTTCCACGAAGAACCTCAGGTGCTGCACTACGGCCGCCCGGGCACGCTCGAAGAGCTGAAACCCGGCATGACCTTCACCATCGAACCCATGATCAACGCGGGCAAGCGCGACATCAAGGAAATGGGCGATGGCTGGACCATCGCCACCCGCGACCGCTCGCTCTCGGCCCAGTGGGAACACACGGTGCTGGTCACACCCACCGGCTACGAAGTGCTCACGCTCTCTGCCGGCAGCCCACCGGCCCCCGCCTTCGTCACCGCCGCCGCCGCGATGGCCTGACCCCGTGCAGGGCCATCCAGCTCCCACGATGGGCGATCTGAACGAACTCCGCCTGCAGTACCGCAGCGACAAGGCCGCCCTGCTCGCCCGGCTCGGCGTGCAGGGGTCGTCCACCCGCGGGGTGCGCAGCGCACTGCACAAACTCGCGCGCCTGACCGACCAGACCCTGCGTGCTTTGTGGAGCCGCAGCGGCTTTGGCCCCGGGTTTGCCTTGCTGGCCGTGGGCGGCTACGGCCGCGGTGAGCTGTTCCCCTTCTCCGACGTTGACGTGCTGGTGCTGCTGCCCGACGGGGTCGATCCGGAACACGACCCGGTCATCAAGGAACGTATCGAAAGTTTCATTGGCGCCTGCTGGGACCTGGGGCTGGAGATCGGCTCCAGCGTGCGCAGCATTGCGGAATGTGTGGCCGAAGCCGAAAAGGATGTGACCGTCCAAACCTCGTTGCTCGAATGCCGTCTCATCGTGGGCAACAAAGCGGCGGCCCATGTGCTGGCCCAGCGGCTGGACGGTGTGCTCGATGCCCGCGCCTTTTTTGTGGCCAAGACGCTGGAGATGCGCCAGCGCCACCACAAGTTCGAGAACACCCCCTACTCCCTGGAGCCCAACTGCAAGGAATCCCCCGGTGGGCTGCGCGATCTGCAGATCATTCTGTGGGTGTCCAAAGCCGCCGGGCTCGGCCACAGCTGGGACGAACTGGCCCGACGCGGGCTGGCCACGCCGCTGGAAGCGCGGCAAATCAAGGCCAACGAAGCGCTGCTGAGCCTGATCCGCGCGCGCCTGCACCTGCTGGCCAACCGGCGCGAAGACCGGCTGGTGTTCGACCTGCAGAACGCGGTGGCCGAGTCCTTTGGCTTCAAGGCCCAATTGCCCGCCGTCATCACCCCGGGCGGTGTGGACGCGCACCACGCGCCCACCGCCCGCAGCGTGCGCCGCGCCAGCGAACAGCTGATGAAGCGCTACTACTGGGCCGCCAAGGCGGTGACCCAGCTCAACCAGATCCTGCTGCTCAACATCGAAGAACGGCTCAACAGCGACGCCGTGGGCGTGGACCGCCTGCGCCCCATCAACGAACGCTTCTACGACAAAGCCGGCATGCTGGAAGTGGCCAGCGACCACCTGTACACGCAGCAACCCCAGGCGATCCTGGAGACCTTCCTGCTGTACCAGACCACGGTGGGCATCAAAGGCCTGTCGGCCCGCACCCTGCGCGCGCTGTACAACGCCCGGGCGGTGATGGACGCAAAGTTCCGCAGCGACCCGGCCAACCACGCCATGTTCTTGCGCATCCTGCAGCAGAACGACGGCATCACCCACGCCCTGCGCCTCTGGGTGTTCCGCCACATCGTGGGCCAGATGCAGCACGACCTGTTCCACGTCTACACCGTGGACCAGCACATCCTGATGGTGCTGCGCAACGTGCGGCGCTTCTTCATCGCCGACCATTCGCACGAATACCCGTTCTGCTCGCAACTCGCGGCCGGCTGGGACAAGCCCTGGATCTTCTACATTGCCGCGCTGTTCCACGACATCGCCAAAGGCCGTGGCGGCGACCATTCCGAGCTGGGCGCCAAAGACGTCATCAGCTTCTGCCGCCAGCACGGCATTGACGCTGAAGACACAAAACTGATCGTGTTCCTGGTGGCCGAACACCTGACCATGAGCCGCCTGGCGCAAAAGGAAGACCTGAGCGATCCGGACGTGATCAACGCCTTCGCCAAACGCGTGGGCAACGAGCGCTACCTCACCGCGCTGTACCTGCTCACCGTGGCCGACATCCGCGGCACCAGCCCCAAGGTGTGGAACGCCTGGAAAGGCAAGCTGCTCGAAGACCTGTACCGCTACACCCTGCGTGCGCTGGGCGGCCGCGCACCCGACCCGGGCGCCGAAATCGAAGCCCGCAAACGCGACGCCCTGTCCATGCTCGCCCTGCACGCGTTGCCCCACCAGGCGCACAAAGTGCTGTGGGACACGCTGGACGTGAGCTACTTCATGCGCCACCAGGCCGACGAAATCGCCTGGCACACCCGGGTGCTCACGCGCCAGCTGGCCATCAACGCCCGCTCCGCCGAAGACGACACCAGCAGCGACCCCTCCGACGAACCGGCGACCCTGGGCAGCATCGTGCGCGCCCGCCAGTCCACCGAAGGCGAAGGCCTGCAGGTGCTGGTGTATGCGCCCGACCAGAACGACCTGTTCGCCCGCATCTGCGGCTATTTCGACAACGCGGGCTTCAGCATCCTGGACGCACGCATCCACACCACCCGCGACGGCCGCGCGCTCGACACCTTCCAAGTGGTGGCACCCACGCTGTCTGAGCACTACCGCGAACTCACCGCGATGGTGGAAAACGACCTCGCCCACACCATCGATCAGCGCGGTCCGCTGCCCACCCCCGGCAAAGGCCGGCTGTCGCGCCGCGTCAAGAGCTTCCCCATCACCCCACGCGTGGACCTGCGCCCCGACGAAAAGGCCCAGCGCTGGCTGCTCAGCGTGTCCGCCAGCGACCGCGCGGGTCTGCTCTACTGCATCGCGCGCGTGCTGGCGCGGCACGAGGTGAGCGTGCAACTCGCCAAGATCACCACCCTCGGCGAACGGGTGGAAGACACCTTCCTCATCAGCGGGGCGCAGTTGCAAATGAACAAGCGCCAGATCGAGATCGAGACCGAGCTGCTGGAGACGCTGGAAGGCTGAGGACTGGCGCGGCCAGCGCCCCACTCGGATCGGGAACTTTCGCGAGACCCGCGCGCTCCAGAGCTTTGCCCGTGCCGATCTCGAAAGAATCGCATTTGGTTATGCCAAAAATCGATATCTGAAAGTTCTTTTCGTGCTGGCAAATCGACCCTTGTGGTCTCCCTCGTTCAGATTTTTTGGGGCCTCCAACATGCATTCACGCGTCATCAATCGCCGCACCCTGTTCAAGGCGGGTGCCCTGGCCGCATCGGCCATCGCGGCGCCCTCCATGGTCTGGGCCCAATCGGCCTGGCCCACACGGCCGGTTCGCCTGATTGCCAACTTCGCACCGGGCAGTTCCCCAGACGTTGTGGGCCGCGCGCTGATGCAACCCTTGCAGGAAGCCTTGGGCCAGCCGGTGGTGGTGGAAAACCGGTCTGGCGCCAGCGGCAACGTGGGTGGTGAAGCGGTGGTGAAATCCGCCCCTGACGGCCACACCTTGCTGGTGACCGCTGGCAGCACGATTTCGATTGGCCCGCTGATCAACAAAGTGCCTTTCGATGTCAACCGCGACCTCACGCCCGTGGCCGCCATCGCCCGCCTTTCCGTGTTCCTGGTCACCCGGGCCGATTTGCCGCCCAGAACCGTCAAAGAACTGGTGGACTACATGAAGGCCCGTCCTGGCCAGTTGACCTACGGCTCCTCCGGCAGCGGATCTTCTCTGCACATCGCTGGCGAAATGTTCAAGAGCCAGGCTGGCGTCTTTTCGGTGCACGTGCCCTACCGGGGTGCTGCGCCTTCGCTGCAAGACTTGCTGGCCGGCAACCTCGACTACATCATCGACCCCGGCATTGCCTTCCCGCATGTCCGCTCCGGCCGCCTGCGCCTGCTGGCCGTGGGCACGCCGCAGCGCACCACCCTTTTCCCGGATGTGCCGACACTCGACGAATCCGGCTTCAAGGGGTTTGACGCTGGCACCACCCACGCGGTCTATGCCCCGGCCGGCACACCGCCCGAGATCGTGGCCCGTCTGAACCGCGAGATCAACCGCGCTCTCAGCTTGCCCGCCGTCCGGACCGCGATCACCAACATCGGTGCCGAGCCCTCCCCCATGTCCCCCGCGCAGCTGGCCGCCATCATGCAAAGCGACACCAGGCGCTACGCGGCCATCATCAAAGAGCGGAACATCAAGCCAGACTGAGGCTTGTTCGGGAGCGTGGGCCTGAGACACCGCGATGGAGGCGGTGTTCGGGCGTGGTGAACGCCGGACCTTCGGACTCAGCGCCCTTCCGGCTGCAACGGTTGCGCCAGTTGAGCGTTGGCGCCCGTTGCCTCCTGATTGGAACGCCCGAACAAACGGGCGAAGAAGATCGACACATCGTCCACCAGCGTGAACACTGCGGGGATGACCAGCAGGCTCAGGAAGGTGGAGGTGATCAGGCCGCCGATCACGGCCCAGGCCATGGGGGAACGGAAGCTGCTGTCGGCCGCGCCCCAGCCGATGGCGATGGGCAGCATGCCCGCGCCCATGGCGATGGTGGTCATGACGATGGGGCGAGCGCGTTTATGGCAGGCGTCCATGAGCGCGTCGAAACGGTTCAGGCCGTGCAGGCGGCGGGCTTCGATCGCGTACTCCACCAGCAGGATGGAGTTTTTGGTGGCGATGCCCATGAGCATGATCAGGCCGATGAGCGAGGGCATGGAGAACGACTTGTCGGCCAGCAGCAGCGCCACAAAGGCGCCACCGAGCGACAGCGGCAGCGCGGCCAGGATGGTGAACGGGTGCAGGAAGGCCTTGAACAGCAGCACCAGCACGATGTAGATGCACAACACGCCGGTGAGCATGGCCAGGCCGAAGCTGGCGAACAACTCGCCCTGCACTTCAGCGTCGCCCAGTTCCAGCACCTTCACACCCGGCGGGAGGTTGTTGACGCTGGGCAGCGCATCCACCTGGGTCTTGATGTCGCCCAGCGCGATGCCGGCCAGTTCCACCTCGAAGTTGATGTTGCGCGATCGGTTGAAGCGGTCGATCACGGCTGGGCCGCCGCCGAATTCCAGCGTGGCCACCTGGCCGAGCATGACGGGCCCACGCGCACCGGGCACGGTGAGGCGTTCGAGCACGGCGAGGTCTTCGCGGGCCGCCACATCGAGCTTGACCACGATGGGAATCTGCCGCTGCGGCAGGTTCATCTTGGGCAGCGCGCTGTTGTAGTCGCCCACGGTGGCGATACGCAGCGTCTCGGCAATGGCGCTGCTGGTCACGCCGAGTTCGGCGGCGCGGGCCAGGTCGGGCTTGACGATGATTTCGGTGCGCACCAGGGCGGCGCTGCTCTGGATGCTGCCCACGCCCGGGATGGTGCGCAGGTCGCGTTCGATCAGCCCGGCCGCCGCGCTCAGCGCGGCCGCGTCGTTGCCGGTGAGGGTGAGCACGTATTTTTCGCCCGACCCGCCCAGGCCCACCTTGCTGCGCACACCGGGCAGCTGGGCCATGGCTTCGCGCAGCTGGTTTTCGATCACCTGCTTGCGTGGGCGTTCGCCGCGCGGGTCGAGCTGGATGGTGAGCGCCGCTTTGCGCGACTCCACCGCACCCTGAGGCGCAAACGGGTCGCTGCCCGCTGAGCCGGAGCCGATGGTGGTGTAGACCGACTTGACGTGCTTCACCCCGGTCACCAGCAGGCGGGCGCGCTCGGCGGTTTCCACCGTCTGCTTCAGCGTGCTGCCGGGTGGCAACTCGATGTAGACCTGGGTCTGCGAGTTGTCGTCGGGCGGGATGAAGCCCTGCGGCAGCAGCGGGATCAGCATGACGGAGCCGACAAAAAAGGCGGCAGCGAAGAACATCGTCACCCAACGGTGGCGTACGCACCAGGCGGCCCAGCCCTGGTAGGTGTCGAGCCATTTGGGCTCGCCTTGCGGGTGTGCCCAAGACCACAGCGCACCCAGCAGCGCGTTGCGTTTGGCCCAGGCGGGCCGGTCTTCCGTCAGCACGAACGGGCGCAGGATGTAGGCCGCCATCATGGGCGTGAGCGCACGCGCCACCACCAGCGAGGCGAACACCGCGAGCGACGCCGTCCAGCCGAACTGCTTGAAGAATTTGCCCGGGATGCCCGACATGAACGCGGTGGGCAGGAACACCGCGATCAGCGTGAAGGTGGTGGCGATGACCGCCAGGCCGATCTCGTCCGACGCTTCCATGGCCGCCTGGTACGGCGTTTTGCCCATGCGCATGTGGCGCACGGTGTTTTCCACCTCGACGATGGCGTCGTCCACCAGGATGCCCACCACCAGCGAGAGCGCCAGCAGCGTCACCACGTTGATGCTGAAGCCCAGGTAGTGCATGCCGATGAAGGCCGGTATGGCCGACAGCGGCAACGCCACCGCCGAGACGATGGTGGCGCGGAAATCGCGCAGGAACAGCCAGACCACCAGCACCGCGAGGATGGCGCCCTCGTACAGCAGCACCATCGAGCCGTCGAACTCCTCCTGCACCGGCGTCACGAAGTCGAACGATTCGGTGATCTGCAGGTCGGGGCGCTGGCTGCGCAGTTCTTGCAGGCGCTCGCGCACCCCATTGCCCACCTCGATTTCGCTGGCGCCGCGGCTGCGAGCGATTTCGAAACCCACCACCGGCTGGCCGTTCAGAAAGGCCGCTGCGGTGCGCTCGGCCACTGTGTCTTCAATCTTCGCGATCTGGTCGAGGCGGATGCGTCGGCCATCGGACAGTGCCACCTCCATGCCGGCCAGTTCTTCGGCCGACTTCAAGGCCGAGACGGTGCGCAAGGGCTGTTGGCTGCCCCCGATGTCGGCCACACCACCAGCGCTTTCAATCTGCACCCGCGCCAGTTGGCGCGACACGTCGGCCGCCGTGGCGCCCAGCGCCTGCAGCTTGAGCGGATCGAGCTGGACCTGCACCTCGCGGTCCACACCGCCGACCCGGTTGACCGCCCCCACACCGCGCACCGACAGCAGCAGATTGGACACATCGTTGTCCACAAACCAGGACAGCGCTTCCTCGTCCATCCGGTCCGAGGCCACGGTGTAGGCGAGCACCGCCCCACCGGCCAGCTCCAGCTTGTTGATGATGGGTTCCTGCATCTCGCTGGGCAGGTCGCCGCGCACCCGGCTGACCGCCGAGCGAACGTCGTCCAGGGCTTCCTGGGTGCCCTTCTCCAACCGGAACTCGGCGGTGATGGTGACCACCCCGTCCTGCACCTTGGTGAAGATGTTCTTGAGCCCCTGCACCGAGGCCAGGCTGTTCTCGATGACGCGGGCGACATCGTTCTCCAGCTGGCCGGGCGCGGCGCCCGGCAGGCTGGCGACGACGGTGATGTTGGGCACGTCCAGGTCGGGGAAGTTTTGCACCTTCATCGACTTGAACGAGAACAGGCCCGCCAGCGTGAGCATGACGAACAGCATCACCGCCGGAATCGGGTTTCGAATGGACCAGGCGGACACGTTCATAGGGCACCCACTTTCCGGAGCACGAGGCACAAACCGGGATCACGGCGGAACCGGCTTTGCCGGGCCGCTGGTGATGCCCCCTGGAGGGGGT
>JALOSH010000145.1 GCA_025458545.1 Hydrogenophaga sp. | reverse complement strand
GGGTCCTTTTCCTTGTCCGGATCGGGCACGCGGGCGTCGATGCCCAGCACCATCTCGGGCGAGGTGCCCCAGGTGACCTGCGGCAGGATTTGGCTGGCGTCGAGTTCGACCACGGTGTCGAACACCGCATCGGCGTCGGACTGCAGTGTTTTCCAGTAGGCCACGGCCTGGTCCCATTCCACGCCGGTGGGCGAGAGCGGGCGGCCCTTGACGTATTCGATGGTCTTGTCGTCGACCGCCACCAGGCCGGCCCGCGCGCCGCCTTCGATGGCCATGTTGCAGACCGTCATGCGGCCTTCCATGCTCAGCGAGCGGATGGCCGAGCCACCGAATTCGATGGTGTAGCCGGTGCCGCCGGCGGTGCCGATCTTGCCGATGATGGCCAGCACGATGTCTTTGGCGGTGACGCCCTTGCCGAGCTGTCCGTTGACGCGCACCAGCATGTTCTTGGCCTTCTTGGCCAGCAGCGTCTGGGTGGCCATGACGTGCTCGACTTCGCTGGTCCCGATGCCGTGCGCCAGCGCACCGAACGCACCGTGGGTGCTGGTGTGGCTGTCGCCGCAGACCACCGTCATGCCGGGCAGGGTAGCGCCGGTCTCCGGGCCGATCACGTGCACGATGCCTTGGCGCTTGGACATGAAGGGGAAGAAGGCCGCCGCGCCGAACTCGGCGATGTTGCTGTTCAGCGTGGTGATCTGTTCCTTGCTGATCGGGTCGGTGATGCCGTCGTAGCCCAGTTCCCAGCCGGTGGTGGGCGTGTTGTGGTCGGCCGTGGCCACCACCGAGCTGACGCGCCAGACCTTGCGACCGGCCTGGCGCAGTCCCTCAAAAGCCTGCGGGCTGGTCACTTCATGGACCAGGTGGCGGTCGATGTACAGCACCGACGTGCCATCTTCCTCGGTGTGGACGATGTGTTCGTCCCATATCTTGTCGTAGAGCGTGCGTCCCATGGCGGTCCTGCGGGGTCTGTGGAGTCGGTGATTTTAGGTGCTGCGCAAAGAAAAAGCCCGCAGCGCTGGCAAGCGTGCGGGCGATGCCGGTGTGTGGGCGGCCCGTTGGCCGAACCCGACCGGGGGATCAGCGGGCGTTCAGGGGCTGGACGTCGCGGCGAACCGAGCCGGTGAACAGCTGACGCGGGCGACCGATTTTGTACTCGGGGTCGCTGATCATCTCGTTGAGCTGGGCGATCCAGCCCACGGTGCGCGCCAGCGCGAAGATGCCGGTGAACAGGTTCACCGGGATGCCGATGGCGCGTTGCACGATGCCGGAGTAGAAATCCACGTTCGGGTACAGCTTGCGCGACACGAAGTATTCGTCTTCCAGGGCGATCTTTTCCAGCTCTTTGGCGAGCTTGAACAGCGGGTCGTTTTGCAGGCCGAGTTCCTGAAGAACTTCGTTGCAGGTTTCCTGCATGAGCTTGGCGCGCGGGTCGTAGTTCTTGTAAACGCGGTGGCCGAAGCCCATGAGCTTGACGCCAGAATTCTTGTCTTTGACTTTCTCCATGAACTCGCCGACCTTGGCCACGCCGCCCTGGCGCTGGATGTCTTCCAGCATGTTCAGGCAGGCTTCGTTGGCGCCGCCGTGGGCCGGGCCCCAGAGGCAGGCCACGCCGGCCGCAATGGCGGCAAACGGGTTGGTGCCCGAAGAGCCGCACAGGCGCACGGTGGAGGTGGAGGCGTTCTGCTCGTGGTCGGCGTGCAAGATGAAGATGCGGTCCAGGGCACGCTCCAGCACCGGGTTGACCTTGTACTCTTCACACGGCGTGCCAAACATCATGCGCAGGAAGTTGCCCGAGTAGCTCAGGTCGTTCTTCGGGTACATGTAAGGCTGGCCGATGCCGTACTTGTACGACATGGCCACCAGCGTGGGCATCTTGGCGATCAGGCGGATCGCCGCGACGTGGCGGTGCTCCGGGTTGTTGATATCGGTGCTGTCGTGGTAGAAGGCCGACAGGCCGCCGACCAAGCCGGTCAACACCGCCATCGGGTGGGCATCGCGGCGGAAGCCGCGCATGAAGAACTGCATCTGCTCGTTGACCATGGTGTGGTTGATCACGAGCTTGTGGAAATCGCCGCGCTGTTTCTCGTTGGGCAGATCGCCATTGAGCAGCAGGTAGCAGGTGTCCAGGTAGTCACACTGGGTCGCCAGCTGCTCGATGGGATAGCCGCGGTACAGCAGTTCGCCCTTGTCACCGTCGATGTAGGTGATGGCCGACTGGCAAGACGCGGTGGACAGGAAACCGGGGTCGTAGGTGAACATGCCGGTCTGTGCGTACAGCTTGCGGATGTCGATCACGTCCGGGCCGATGTTGCCGGCGTACACCGGCAGGTCGACGCTGGGGCTGCCGTTGGAGAAGGACAGGGTGGCTTTGTTGTCTACGAGTTTCATGCGGTTTCCTTAGAACGGGTGCTTCTCAGACGGGGGACCGGGCGGTGCGCAGCATACCCAGCACATGGGTGACGTCTTCATGGGCCAGCTCGCCCTGGGGGGTGGTGCGGCCCAGCAACAGATCGAGCAGATCGTTGTCGGACAGGTCCATCAGAACACCCAAGGCTTCAGCCTGCCTGACAGTCAAGCCAGATTCGTGCCTGGCAAAGAACTGCTCTATGAACAAATCGTTCTCGAGCAGCCCGCGACGGCAGCGCCAGCGCAGCTTGCTCAGCGCGCGTTGATCGAGCAGGGCGTCGGCAGAGCTGGCTTCCATGACGGGTCGGGTGGTGCGCTCAAACCGAGCGCATCACCATCATTTCCTTGATTTTGCCGATGGCCTTGGTGGGGTTCAGGCCCTTGGGGCAGACATCGACGCAGTTCATGATGGTGTGGCAGCGGAACAGGCGGTACGGATCTTCCAGATTGTCCAGGCGCTCGGCGGTCGCCTGGTCGCGGCTGTCGGCGATGAAGCGGTAAGCCTGCAAAAGGCCGGCCGGGCCGACGAATTTGTCGGGGTTCCACCAGAAGCTGGGGCAGCTGGTCGAGCAGCTGGCGCACAGGATGCACTCGTACAGGCCGTTGAGCTCGTCGCGCTCTTCAGGGCTTTGGAGGCGCTCGGTCTGTGGTGCCGGGGTGTCGTTGATCAGGTAAGGCTTGATGCTGTTGTACTGCTTGAAGAACAGCGTCATGTCCACGATCAGGTCGCGCACCACCGGCAGGCCGGGCAGCGGCTTCAAGGTGATCACACCAGGCAGCGTGTTCATGTTGGTCAGGCAGGCCAGACCGTTCTTGCCGTTGATGTTCATCGCGTCCGAGCCGCAGACGCCTTCGCGGCAGGAGCGGCGGAAGGAGATCGTGGGATCGACTTTCTTGAGCTTCATCAGCGCGTCGAGCAGCATGCGTTCCTGGCCGTCGAGTTCGACCTGGATGGTCTGCATGTAAGGCTTGGCGTCCTTTTCCGGGTCGTAGCGGTAGATCTTGAAGGTGCGAAGTGCCATGGTATTTTTCTCCGGGCTTGTTCAGTTCAGGACGCGCTTTAGAAAGTCCGCACCTTGGGCGGTACCGATTCCACGGTCAGCGGCTTCAAGTTGACCGGCTTGTACGACAGGCTGTTGCTCGCGCTGTGCCACAGCGTGTGCTTCATCCACTCGGCATCGTTGCGACCCAGTGGGAACTGGGCATCGTCGGCCGGGCGCTCGTAGTCGTTCACGGTGTGCGCGCCACGGCATTCGCGGCGGGCGGCCGCAGACGTCATGGTGGCCTGGGCGGCTTCCATCAGGTTGTCCACCTCCAGGGCCTCGATGCGCGCGGTGTTGAACACCTTGGACTTGTCGCCCAGGGTGATGTTGGCCACGCGTTCGCGCAGGGCGTTGATCTTGCGAACGCCTTCGTCCATCGACGCCTGGGTGCGGAACACGCCGGCGTGCTGCTGCATCGTGGCGCGCATGTCGTTGGCCACGTCCTGCGCGTACTCGCCGCTGGTGGTGTTGTCCAGGCGCGCCAGGCGGGCCAGGGTCTTGTCGGCGGCATCGGCCGGCAGCGGTTTGTGGGTCTTGTTCTTGTCGTTGAACTCGACAATGTGGTTACCAGCCGCACGGCCGAACACCAGCAGGTCGAGCAGCGAGTTGGTGCCCAGGCGGTTGGCGCCGTGCACCGACACGCAGGCGCATTCGCCCACCGCGTACAGACCGTTGACGATCTGCTGTGCGCCACTGGCATCGGGTGCCACCACCTGGCCGTGGATGTTGGTCGGGATGCCGCCCATCTGGTAGTGGATGGTGGGCACGACGGGAATAGGCTCGCGCGTGATGTCCACGTTGGCAAAGTTGTGGCCGATTTCCTCCACCGAGGGCAGGCGCTTGCGAATGGTCTCTGCGCCCAGGTGGTCGAGCTTCATCAGCACGTAGTCCTTGTTGGGACCACAGCCGCGGCCCTCCTTGATTTCCTGGTCCATGCAGCGCGACACAAAGTCGCGCGGTGCCAGGTCTTTCAGGGTGGGTGCATAGCGCTCCATGAAGCGTTCGCCATTGCTGTTGAGCAGGATGGCGCCTTCACCGCGGCAGCCCTCGGTCAGCAACACGCCCGCGCCGGCCACGCCGGTGGGGTGGAACTGCCAGAACTCCATGTCTTGGAGCGGCACGCCCGCGCGCGCCGCCATGCCCAGGCCGTCGCCCGTGTTGATGAAGGCGTTGGTCGAGGCGGCGAAGATGCGGCCCGCGCCGCCAGTGGCCAGCAGTGTGGTCTTGGCTTCGAGCACATAGGTGTCGCCGGTTTCCATCTCCAGCGCGGTCACGCCCACCACGTCGCCGCTGGCGTCGCGGATCAGGTCGAGAGCCATCCACTCGACGAAGAAGGTGGTGTGGGCGGCCACGTTCTGCTGGTACAGCGTGTGCAGCATGGCGTGGCCGGTGCGGTCAGCGGCGGCGCAGGCGCGCTGCACCGGCTTTTCACCGTAGTTGGCGGTGTGGCCGCCGAACGGGCGCTGGTAGATGGTGCCGTCGGGATTGCGGTCGAACGGCATGCCGAAGTGTTCGAGTTCGACCACGACCTTGGGCGCTTCGCGGCACATGAACTCGATGGCGTCCTGGTCACCCAGCCAGTCGGAGCCCTTGATGGTGTCGTAGAAGTGGTAGTGCCAGTTGTCCTCGCTCATGTTGCCGAGCGCCGCCGACACGCCGCCCTGCGCGGCCACGGTGTGCGAGCGGGTGGGGAAGACCTTGGAGAGCACGGCCACCTTGAGGCCGGCACGCGCCAGCTGCAGGGACGCGCGCATGCCGGAGCCACCGGCGCCGACGATGACCACGTCGAACTTGCGTTTGGGAAGGGATGCGGTGGTGGTCATGAATCAGAGTCTCCAGAGAACTTGGACAGCCCAGCCCAGACAGGCCACGAGCCAGACGATGGTGAAGGCGTGCAGGACCAGGCGGACACCGGCGGGTTTGACGTAGTCCATCCAGATGTCGCGCATGCCGATCCACACGTGGTAGGTGAGCGCCAGGAACACGACGAAGGTCAATGCCTTCATCCACTGCGCGGAAAACATGCCGGCCCAAGCGTCGTAGCCGATCGGGCCGCTGGTGAACAACACCTGCAGCAGCACGACCAGTGTGAACAGCACCATGAGCGCAGCGGTGACCCGTTGGGCGAGCCAGTCGCGCAGGCCGTAGTGAGCGCCGGTGACGACGCGTTTGGATCCGAAATTGACAGACATGGGATTTCCTTTGCTCGTGCTCAGTACAGGCCAAACAGCTTGGCGCCGAGCGCCAGCGTGAGCCCGATGCTCAGGACCAGCGTGACGACAGGTGGTGCAGATAGGCCCAGATCAGCGCCAGCACCACCAGCTTGAAGAACCAGCCAGGCACAAAACCGATGCCGACGCTGAAGGCGGCACTGAAGCGCTCAAACGAAAGCTCTGAGGACACCGAGGTATCGAACAGCCAAACCAGCAGGGGCAACAGGATGAACATCAGGCCGCCGCTGGCGCGGTGCAGGATCGAGACCCAGCCGGCCGGGGGCAGGCGGTAGGTGGTCAGGTCCTTGAAG
This sequence comes from Hydrogenophaga sp., assembly GCA_025458545.1. The sequence continues at coordinate 5,271 of JALOSH010000145.1, read as the reverse complement.
GCGTTGATGTTGCGGAACTCGGGCCGCTTCTTGGTCAACTCGGTCATGGTGGGGCTTTCTTCCGGGGAATGGATTCGAGAGGGAAGGGATTCTTGTAACCCGGTGGTAACTCAGGTCTCGGGCTCGCAAATTCTATTGCAACGCAGCATACCGGAGGCTGACGCGTGGCCTTCACGGTGGCGGTTTGTGCTGCAAGATCAGGGCTTTCAGTTCAGTTCGTTGTGGTAGTGGCGGGATTCGGTGCGGTACAGGCCGCGGCGCAGCTCCATCGGCACGTCGTTGTAGGTGTAGGCCAGGCGCTCGACACTCAGCAAAGGTTGTCCGACTTCAACGCCCAGCAACACCGCTGCATCGGCATCTGCGCTGACGGCCTTGAGTTTTTCGACGGCACGCACCATGCGCACCCCGAACTGGGTTTCGAACAGCGCGTACATCGGCCCCTTGTCGTCCGACAGCGTTTCCACCGTCAAGCCCTTGAACGGGCCGCCGGGCAGCCAGATGTCTTCCAGGATCGCCGGTGCGCCAGAGAAGCTCAGCACGCGCTTGACTTGCAGCAGCGGATCGCCGGTGCGCAGGTCCAGTTGTCGGGCCACTTCGGCGGGCGCCCGCAGGCGACGGCATTCGATGATGCGGCGTTCCGCAGGACCTTGCGCCTCGATCGAGCCTGCATCGGGCAGCAAACGCAGAAAGCGGTACTGGATGTGCTGTTCGGCGTGGGTGGCGACGAAGGTGCCCTTGCCCTGGCGGCGCACCAGCAGGTTGTCGGTGGCCAGCTCGTCGATGGCTTTGCGCACCGTGCCTTGGCTCACGCGGTACCGCGCAGCCAGATCGAATTCGCTCGGAATCATGTCGCCCGGTTTCCATTCGCCAGCCTGCAGGCTGCGCAGGATCAGCGTCTTGATCTGCTGGTACAGCGGGCTGAAGGCCGGTGCCCCGGGGGCCGCCAGATCGCCGCCGGGCGCGCCCGGCGGATCACTCGCGGGGCGGGTGGTTGGAGCGGTGGGGAAGTCGGGCTGGGTGGCCATGTTTTGCTGGACTCGATGGTACCGCCAGATTTGACCGGCAGGACATGCAATCATATCTTATATAAGACATAAGACAAATTGACCGATGGGTGTTTCCACGGGTACACTTCTGCATTGAGTCGGCCTCGGTTTCCGGGTTTTCCCGGATAGTCAGGCCGCGGTCCGCGGGGCCTTCCTCGTCCGCATCTTTGTTTTACCCACTGTCCTTTTCTGGAGTTTTCACCATGAGCAAGAAGCCCGTCCGTGTTGCCGTCACCGGTGCCGCAGGTCAAATCGGTTATGCCCTGCTGTTCCGCATCGCCTCGGGCGAAATGCTGGGCAAGGACCAGCCGGTGATCCTGCAGTTGCTGGAAGTCCCGGTGGACGGTCCCCAGAAAGCGCTCAAGGGCGTGATGATGGAGTTGGACGATTGCGCATTCCCCTTGCTGGTTGAAATGACCGCTCACAGCGACCCGATGACCGCCTTCAAAGACGCCGACTACGCCCTGCTGGTGGGCTCGCGTCCGCGTGGCCCCGGCATGGAACGTGCCGAGCTGCTCGCCATCAACGGCGCCATCTTCACCGCCCAGGGCAAGGCCCTGAACGCCGTCGCCAGCCGCGACGTCAAGGTGCTGGTGGTCGGCAACCCCGCCAACACCAACGCCTACATTGCCATGAAGTCGGCCCCCGATCTGAAGCCGGGCAACTTCACCGCCATGCTGCGCCTGGACCACAACCGCGCCGCCAGCCAGCTGGCCGCCAAGACCGGCAAGGCCGTGTCCAGCATCAAGAAACTGGCCGTGTGGGGCAACCACTCGCCCACCATGTACGCCGACTACCGCTTCGCCACCGTCGATGGTGCTTCGGTCAAGGACATGATCAACGACCACGCTTGGAACAAGGATGTGTTCCTGCCCACCGTGGGCAAGCGTGGCGCCGCCATCATTGAAGCGCGCGGCCTGTCCAGCGCGGCTTCGGCGGCCAACGCGGCCATCGACCACATGCGCGACTGGGCCCTGGGCACCAACGGCGAATGGGTCACCATGGGCATCCCGTCGCAGGGCTGGTACGGCATCCCGAAGGACGTGATGTTTGGCTTCCCGGTCACCTGCGCCAACGGCGAATACAAGGTGGTGGAGGGTCTGGAGATCGACGCCTTTTCGCAAGAGTGCATCAACAAGACCCTGGCCGAGCTCGAAGGCGAAAAAGACGGTGTCAAGCACCTGCTCTGATTCGGTAACCGTTTGGTAACCCGTCGGTGAAACCGCATCCGCGCGACATCCTCGCTGGGGCCCAGGCTGGCGCGTTTTCGCTGCCGGTCTGTGACCATTACAGCGGTGTGGAAGCGCGGATGAAAAAAAGCCTGCAGCTGCAGGCCGAGCTGACGGCCGAGTTCCATGCCTGCGTGTTTGACGTCACGCTCGATTGCGAAGACGGCGCGCCGGTGGGCGGCGAGGCGGACCACGCCGCGCTGGTCACTTCGCTTGCGCTGGGTGCAGCGCCGGATGCCCGTGTGGCGGTGCGGGTTCACCCGGTGGACCACCCGGCGTTTGACGCCGACGTGGCGACCATCGCCGGCCAGGCCGCCCCGCGCCTGACGCACCTGATGGTGCCCAAGGTCGAGTCGGTGCACGATGTGCAGCGCGCCGTGAACGCCCTGGACGCTGCTGGCGCCACCGAGCTGGCGCTGCATGTGCTGATCGAATCGCCCGCTGCGGTGCACCGCGCCTTTGACATCGCCGCGCACCCCCGCGTGCAGTCGATCAGTTTTGGCCTGATGGATTTTGTGTCGGCCCATGGCGGCGCCATCCCGGCTTCCGCGATGACGCTGGCAGGCCAGTTCAGCCACCCGTTGGTCTTGCGCGCCAAGCTCGAAATTGCATCGGCCTGCCACGCACACGGCAAAGTGCCTTCGCACAATGTGGTGACCGAGTTCAAAGACCTTCCCGCGTTGCAGAATGCTGTCAAGCGCGCCTCCGGCGAGCTGGGCTACACCCGCATGTGGAGCATCCACCCGGACCAGATCCGGCCCATCCTCGCCGCGTTTGCGCCCGAAGATCGCGAGATCGAGTCCGCTGCCGACATCCTGGGGCACGCCGCCGCCGCCGACTGGGCGCCGGTGCAACACCAGGGTCGACTGCACGACCGCGCCAGCTACCGTTATTACTGGCAGGTGTTGCAGCGGGCGCACCACACTGGGCATGCTGTGCCCGAAGAGGTGCGCCACTGGTTTGCTCTGGCATCGCCTTCGGGCGCAGAGGCCCGCCCCGCCGTGCGGCACTGAGTTTGCTTGGTCCTGATCCACGATCCCCCACGATCCGTTTACACCCGTTCCTTCCCCACCCTTCTGGAGAACACCATGTCCACCTTCCTGACCGACTACCGCGCCCACGTTGCCGAGCGCGCCGCTCTGGGCATTCCGCCGCTGGCGCTGGATGCCAAGCAGGTCGCCGCCCTGATCGAACTGATCAAAGCCCCGCCTGCTGGCGAAGACGCTTTTTTGATGGACCTGCTGACGCACCGCGTGCCGCCCGGCGTGGACGATGCCGCCAAGGTCAAGGCCTCGTTCCTGGCGGCGGTCGCCCATGGTGATTTGAAGGTCGGCCTGATCTCCAAAGCCAAGGCCACCGAGCTGCTGGGCACCATGGTGGGCGGCTACAACGTGCACCCGCTGATCGAGTTGCTGGACGACGCCGAAGTGGCGACCGTGGCCGGCGCAGCCCTCAAGAAGACGCTGCTGATGTTCGACTACTTCAACGACGTGGCCGAGAAAGCCAAGGCCGGCAATGCCGTGGCCAAGGACGTGATGCAGAGCTGGGCCGACGCCGAGTGGTTCACCAGCCGTCCTGAAGTCGATAAGAAGATCACCGTGACCGTGTTCAAGGTGCCCGGCGAGACCAACACCGACGACCTCTCGCCCGCGCCTGACGCGACCACGCGCCCGGACATTCCGATGCACTACCTGGCGATGCTGAAGAACACCCGCCCCGACGCGGCCTTCAAGCCTGAGGAGGATGGCAAGCGCGGCCCGATGCAGTTCATCGAAGACCTGAAGAAGAAAGGCCATCTGGTCGCCTACGTGGGCGACGTGGTCGGCACCGGTTCTTCGCGCAAGTCGGCCACCAACTCGGTGATCTGGGCCACCGGGCAGGACATCCCGTTCGTGCCTAACAAGCGCTTTGGCGGCGTCACCCTGGGCGGCAAGATCGCTCCCATCTTCTTCAACACTCAGGAAGATTCCGGCTCGCTGCCGATTGAAGTGGACGTGAGCAAGCTGGAGATGGGCGACGTGATCGACGTGCTGCCCTACGACGGCAAGCTGGTCAAGAACGGTGCCACCGTCGCCGAGTTCAAGCTCAAGAGCGACGTGCTGTTCGACGAAGTGCGCGCCGGTGGCCGTATCAACCTGATCATCGGTCGCTCGCTCACCGCCAAGGCGCGCGAGTTCCTGGGTCTGCCCGCTTCCACCCTGTTCCGCCTGCCCAGCGTGCCCGCAGCCACCAAGGCTGGCTTCACCCTGGCGCAGAAGATGGTGGGCCGCGCTGTCGGCCTGCCGGAAGGCCAGGGCGTGCGCCCCGGTACCTACTGCGAGCCGAAGATGACCACCGTGGGTTCGCAGGACACCACCGGTCCGATGACCCGCGACGAACTGAAAGACCTGGCCTGCCTGGGCTTCAGCGCCGATCTGGTGATGCAGTCCTTCTGCCACACCGCCGCCTATCCCAAGCCAGTGGACGTGAAGACGCACCGCGAACTGCCCAAGTTCATCAGCAGCCGCGGCGGCGTGTCGCTGCGCCCGGGCGACGGTGTGATCCACAGCTGGCTCAACCGCCTGCTGCTGCCCGATACCGTAGGTACCGGCGGCGATTCCCACACCCGCTTCCCCATCGGCATCTCCTTCCCCGCAGGCTCCGGCCTGGTGGCCTTCGGCGCTGCCACCGGCGTGATGCCGCTGGACATGCCCGAGTCGGTGCTGGTGCGCTTCAAGGGCCAGATGCAGCCCGGCGTGACCCTGCGCGATCTGGTGCATGCGATCCCGCTGTATGCCATCAAGCAAGGCCTGCTGACGGTGGCCAAGGCCGGCAAGATCAACGCCTTCTCGGGCCGCATCCTGGAAATCGAAGGTCTGCCAGACCTGAAAGTGGAGCAGGCGTTTGAGTTGTCGGATGCGTCGGCCGAGCGCTCCGCCGCCGGTTGCACCATCAAGCTCAACCCCGAGCCGATCAAGGAATACCTCACCAGCAACATCGTGCTGATGAAGAACATG
>JALOSH010000144.1 GCA_025458545.1 Hydrogenophaga sp. | reverse complement strand
CTGCTGAGCGACTGGATCGCCAGGATCGCCAGCGTGTGCCAGAAGAGCATGTTGAACACCGTGAGCACCGCCAGCTCGCGCCAGTGCGCCCGGGCGATGGTGAACGGCACGCGGCGCCACACCAGAAACAGACCCAGCACCGGCAACCCGATCCACATGCACAGGGTGCGAAAGGTCAGGGGCGGAAACCCGGTCACACCGAATTTCATGATCGGCCAGTTGATACCCCACACCAGGGTTAGGAGGATCAGCATGGCCAGTTGCTGGCGGGAAAGAGCGTGCATGAGGCCGATCTTAGGCGGCTCGGCAACGGCGTCCTTAAAATCGCTGCATGAATTTTCTCGACATGCTGAGCGGCGCAGAGCGCCAGAACCGATCCCTGCTTTGCGTCGGCCTGGACCCGGACCCTGCGCGTTTCCCCGCACACCTCAAGGGCGATGCCTCGCGCATCTACGACTTCTGTGCAGCCATCGTCGACGCCACCGCCGACACCGCCATCGCCTTCAAGCCGCAGATCGCCTACTTCGCCGCGCACCGCGCCGAGGTGCAGCTGGAGCGGCTGATGACGCACATCCAGCGTGTCGCACCGCAGGTGCCGGTGATCCTGGACGCCAAGCGCGGCGACATCGGCAGCACCGCCGAGCAGTACGCCATCGAAGCCTTCGAGCGCTATGGCGCCGATGCCGTCACGCTCTCGCCCTTCATGGGTTTCGACTCGGTGCAGCCTTACCTGAAGTACCACGGCAAGGGCGCCTTTCTGCTCTGCCGCACCTCCAACCCGGGCGGTGACGACCTGCAGAACCAGCGCCTGGCCTCGGTCGACGGCCAGCCCCTGATGTACGAACACGTGGCCCGCCTCGCGCAAGGACCGTGGAACCTGAACGGCCAGCTCGGTCTGGTGGTCGGCGCCACCTACCCGGCCGAGATCCAGCGCGTGCGCGAGATCGCGCCCACCCTGCCGTTGCTGATTCCGGGCGTCGGCGCGCAAGGCGGCGACGCGGTGGCCACGGTGCGGGCCGGGCACCGCACCGATGCTGCTGGGCAGACCACCGGCGCCGTCATCGTCAACTCGTCGCGCGCCATTCTGTACGCATCCAGCGGTGATGACTTCGCCGCCGCCGCCCGGGACCTGCTGGCGGCCGCCCGCAACGCCTGAACGACAGAAGGCAGCGCTTTCAGCGTCAGTGGTGGCCCGGTGTTGTGCCGTGGCTTCAGCGCCGCAACAACCAAGTAACGGTGTGAAACGGCGGCGCGCCGAATCGAACGGCGTTCCTACACTCTGTTCTTCCCATCAGGAGCAGGAGCGGTGCGATGCAGGAACTCGAACTTGTTGAAGCCACGGTGCAGCCGTCGGCCCCGGTCACGGACTTGACACCGAGGAGCACCTCGGAGACCCAGGATCCAGGGGCGCACCGCGCTGCGGCGGCAGCGACAGCCACTGCGGCCTCAGCCTTGCTGTCCGCCTGCGGTGGAGGTGGTGGAGGCGGCAGCGAAGCCCCGCCACTGGTGGTTGTTCCCCTGCCCAGCGCGCAAACCGCGGCGTTCCGCTTCGCCAGCGCCAGCGCAGATGAAGAGGCTGCCCGCTTCCTGCAACAAGCGCAGTTTTCTTCCTCCCGCCAAGAGATCACGGCGTTGCGCAGTGACAGCTATGCCATGTGGCTGGCGCGGCAATACCAGACACCCCTGGGACCCACCGGCTGGGACTGGCTAGAGTCCCAGGGCTATGGCGCGGTGAACACCAGCGAGTGGTACTTCAGCACCACGCCAGCCACCTACATGCTGTGGGGTCAGTTGCTCAGCGGACCGGATGCGATGCGCCGTCGCATGGCCCTGGCGCTCTCCGAGTTCTTCGTCACTTCCATGGCCTCCGCCGACTTCACCTGGCGCAGCCACGCCTTCGCCTCGTGGTGGGACATGCTGGTGCGCAACGCCTTTGGCAACTTCCGCCAGCTGCTGGAAGACGTGACCCTGCACCCCGCCATGGGGTTCTTCCTCAATACCCGAGGCAACCGCAAGGAAGACCCACGAAGCGGCCGGGTGCCGGACGAAAACTACTCGCGCGAGGTGATGCAGCTGTTCACCATCGGGCTGGTCAACCTGAACCTGGATGGCAGCAGCCAGGGCACCGAAAGCTACACCCAGAGCGATGTCACGAACCTGGCACGCGTCTTCACCGGCTACGACTTCGACCGCTCCGACGGTGTTCGCCTGACGCGCCCCGGTGGAGGCACGATCGAGTCCAAAGATTTCGCACGCAAGCCGATGTCGCTGAATCCAGCGAACCACTCCACGCTGGAGGCCCGTTTTCTGGGGGCGACCGTGCCCGCCAACACACCCGGTGCCGAGGCCATGCGCATCGCGATGGACACTCTTTTCAACCATCCCAACGTGGGTCCGTTTTTCGCGCGGCAGATGATCCAGCGGCTGGTGACCAGCAACCCCAGCCCGGCCTATGTCGCCCGGGTGGCGGCGCGGTTCAACAACAACGGCGCAGGGGTGCGCGGCGATCTGCAGGCGGTCTGGACCGCCATCCTGCTGGACGACGATGCCCGTGGACCGAACAGCCTGGCCGATGCAGGCTTCGGCAAATTGCGCGAGCCCATGGTGCGTTTCATCCAGTGGGGTCGCACCTTCGGCGTGCGCTCCGCGTCCAACACCTGGAGGCTCGGCGACCTGAGCGGAGCCTCGAACCAGCTGGGCCAAAGCCCGCTGCGCTCGCCCTCGGTGTTCAACTTCTTCCGGCCCGGCTATGTACCGCCCTCGACCAGCCTTGCGGTGGCTGGCGCCACGGCACCCGAGTTCCAGATCGTCAACGAAACATCGGTCGGCGGCTGGCTCAACTTCATGCAAGGGGTGATCGAGCGCGGCCTGCTCATCACCAACAACGTCGCCGACATCGCGCCCGACTACAGCCGGGAGCTGGCGCTGGTCAATGACGCAGCCGCCCTGGTCGACCACGTCTGTCTCTCACTGGCGGCGGGTCAGATCTCCCAGACATCCCGCGCCGTCATGGTGACGGCTCTGAACGCCACCCCCCTGCCCACCACTGGCACCGCCGCCAACATCGAACTCGCGCGTCGGCGCCGAGTGTTTGCCGCGATCTTCATGGTCATGGGTTGCCCCGAGTACCTGGTCCAAAAGTAAGGCGGAGTCCACCATGCACTTCATCGATCCGACAAAACACACCCGCCGCGCTTTCCTGCGCCGCGCCGGTCAGCTCGCCTTCACTGGTGCGGCCCTGCCGACCGCGCTCAACCTGGCGGCCATGGGCGAGGCCGCGGCCTTCAACGCCACGGACTACAAGGCGCTGGTCTGTGTGTTCCTGTTTGGTGGCAACGACCACGACAACACGGTGATCAACTACGACCTGGACAGCTACGGGCGCTACAACACCATCCGCGGTGGGCGGCCAGACTTCAGCGGCGGTGGCATCGCGATTCCGCGCGCCGACCTGGCGGCCACCGTGCTCAACCCCGCCACCGCGCTGCCCAATGGCCGCCAGTACGCGCTGCACCCGGCCATGACTGGGCTCGCAGGCTTGTTCAACACCGGATCGGCGGCGGTGCAGCTCAACGTGGGCCCGCTCGTGGTGCCGATGACGCGCACCCAATTCAACAGCTCCAACCGGGTGCTCTACCCGCGCCCACCCAAACTGTTCTCCCACAACGACCAGCAGTCGGTCTGGCAGACCTCGGGCGTGGAAGGCACCACCAAGGGCTGGGGAGGCTACATCGGCGATCTGGCCAGACCCGAAAACGGTTCCAACAGGGTCCTGACCTGCGTGTCCGTGGCCGGCAACACGGTGTTTCTCTCTGGCGAACAGGCTTTGTCCTATCAGGTCAGTTCGGGTGGCGCGGTCCGGATCAACGGGTTGACCAACAATGTCTACAACTCCGCGGCCGTGCGCGCCGCGATGCTGCAACTCGCCCTGCAGGACCGAAACCACCTGCTGGAGCGAGAGTACCAACCCGCCGTTCAACAGTTTCCCGGCCCAGAACAGCCTGGCCGACCAGCTCCGCCTGGTGGCGCGCATGATCGCCGCACGCGATCAGCTCGGCACCAAGCGCCAGGTGTTCTTTGTCTCCATGGGTGGCTTCGATCTGCACGACGTGCTGATCAACAACCAGACCACCTTGATGGGTCGTCTGAGCAGCGCCCTGACGGCATTTCACGCCGCCACCGTCAGCCTGGGCGTGGCCGACAAGGTCACCGCGTTCACCGCCTCCGACTTTGGCCGCACCTTGCAGAGCAACGGCGATGGTTCGGACCACGGCTGGGGCTCTCACCACATCATGGTCGGCGGCGCGGTGAACGGCCAGGCTTTCTACGGCACGGCGCCGCCGGTGAGCGTGACCAACAGCACCACCGACGCCAACGACCAATGGCACGTGGGCCAGGGCCGGCTGTTGCCCAGCACCTCGGTAGACCAGTACGCGGCCACGCTGGCCCGCTGGTTCGGTGTGGCCGACAACGAGATGGCGGGCATCGTGCCCAACCTGCGCAACTTCGGCAGCACCGACTACCCGACCGATCTGGGCTTCATGCGCTCGACGCCGCTGGTTTGACAGCGCTGCGCTGAGCGTGGCGCGCACCGATCATCTTGGTTTCAGGGCGGCACACCCGGTTGGGTACAGTCGGGCCACAACCTGAAAGGACGGTGGTGATGAAGCTTTACATGGCGCCGCGCGCGCCCAACCCGCGCCGCGTGATGATGTTCCTGGCCGAGAAACAGATCCAGGACCTGGCGCTGGTCCCGGTGGACCTGAACGCGAACGAACACAAAGCGGCCGCTTTCCGCAGCAAGAGCCCGCTCGCCCGCGTGCCCGCGCTAGAGCTCGATGACGGCCGCGTGCTGACCGAAACGCGCGCCATCTGCACCTACCTCGAAGGCCTGCACCCCGAGCCCAACCTCATGGGCCTCGACGCCACCGAGCGCGCCTTCATCGAAATGGCCGACCGCCGCGTGGAGTGGTACTTCATGTTGCCGATCGGAAACTGCATCCGCCACACCCACCCCGGCCTGGCGCCACTGGAACAACCGCAGTTCCCCGACTTCGGCCTTTCACAGGGCGAGAAGCTGCGCGAGACCGCCGCCTGGCTCGACAGCGAACTGCAGCGCCAGCCCTGGGTGGCCGGTGAGCGCTTCAGCATCGCCGACATCACCGCGTTTTGTGCGCTGGAGTTTGCGAAGCTGATGCGCTTTCATGCCGGAAAAGAAGGTTTTGAGGCGCTGCAAGCTTGGCGCGACCGCATGGCCGAGCGGCCCAGCGCAGGGGCTTGAATCACCCCCGCCGCGCTGCGCGCGACCCCCTCCAGGGGGCGGCACTGGCCGTCCGGCAAAGCCGGCCCGGCGGTGCCCTGGTCGGAGCCCCTTCGCTCGCGAGCGCCCCGTGTGTTCAGTTCTTCTGTGTCGACCGGGATGCGTCGAGCTGGGCCTTGGCGCTCTGCGCCAGCGCCACTTCGCCCGGGGTCTCGGGCGTCCAGGTGTCCACCGGCATCGGGCGCCCGTGGGAATCGACCGACACGAAGACGATCAGGCATTCGGTGGTCTTCTGCAACTGGCCGCCCTTCATGTCGCCGCTGCGCACCTCCACCGCGATGTTCATGCTGCTGCTGCCGGTGTAGGCCAGGCGGGCTTCCACCTCCACCAGGTCGCCGATCATGATGGGGCGGTGAAAGCGGATGCCGCCCACGTACACGGTCACGCAGTAGCGCTTGGACCAGCTGGTGGCGCAGGCGTAGCCGGCCTCGTCGATCCATTTCATGACGGTGCCGCCGTGCACCTTGCCGCCGAAGTTGACGGTGCTGGGTTCGGCGAGAAATCGCAGGGTGATGGCGGACATGGCAACGGCTCCTTGGTGTGACAGGGCAGGTGACGGGGGATTGTGGGTGCGGCGCGGGCTCAGGGCAACCACAGCTTGCGCAAGGTCCGCTGCAGCGTCGGCAATGCCAGCAGGATGCGTGCCCGACGCTGCCGGAGGTGGCGGTGCCAGGCGTCGACACCGGGCACATCGCAGGCGCGCATGAGGCGTTGCGCGGTGGCCAGGTCGTTGAGTTCACCGAGCAGGTCCTGGGCCTGCGCCAGCACCGGCTCGCGCAGCGCTGCGGTGGTGGGCAGCACGCTCTGCAGATCGGCCTCGGCGTACCGCAGCTTCTTGAGGCGGATGCGCAAAGCGTGCAGACCGTCGATGTCCAGCCGATGAGCGTGGCGGGTCTGTTGGCGCAGGCGGCGGTGCCGCTGGCGCAGCGCAGTGGCCGCCCAGCGGGCCAAGCGCTGCCGACCGGCTGCGGGTGCACCGGCAGGCAAGGCCTGCAGCGCTTGCGCGCAACGCAGCACGTCCAGCGCATGGGCGGGCTGCCGCAATGCCCGGGCGGCCCGCTGGTGGGCGGCGCGCCGCTGCAACAGCACCCACTGGGCCAGCCCCGCAAACGGATCAGGCTCCACACCGCGAACCGCACGGTCGGTCAACCAGCGCATCAGGCGTTCGTCCAGCACATCCCAGTTGCGGGCGTCGTCCAGAGTGGCGGCCATGTCTTTCCAGCGCGCGCGCCAATCGGCCACAAAGTCGGCGGGCAGGTACGCGCGGAACAGGCCCAGGCCGCTGCGCAGTCGGCGCAGGGCCACACGGGCCTGGTGGATGAAATCTGGGTCGGGCAGCACGCCGGCAGCGTGTGGCCGCAGAAAACCGGCCAGGTTGGCCTGCAGCTGCGCCAGCGCCTCGTGCGTGATCGCTCGATACGCGTCCAGCGGGTGCATCGTCGCCTGCAGCGCCACCCGCTGTGCCTTGCGGGGCGCCAGCGGCTGGCCCAGAAACAAGGCCAGCCCGCGCTCGGCCTTGCTGCGGTCCGACGGCAGCAGCCACAGCGGGCCGTCGGGGCTGCGCGCCAGCGACAGGGCCAAGGCCTGCAGGGCATCCACCGGTCCGCTCAGCAACTCCAGTTCCAGCTCCAGGATGGCTTCTCTGCGCGCCTCGCCCGCTGCCGGGTTTGGGCCGCCGGTGGTGATCGTGCCCTGGTCCAGCGCCACCTCGATCAGCCCCTGCCCGCCATCAACCCGCCAGCTGCGCCGGGTGAAATCGGTGCGGAACACCGGCACCAGCTGCTGCTTGAGCGCGTCCAGCTCGGCGGCCAGCGACGGCTCATCCACCAGCGCCGCGAAGTCCATGCGACCCGTTTGTGTCGGCCCCTCCCACTCGCCGCGCTGCGACAAGCCGGCCACCGAATGGCCCGCCGTTTTCACCGTGAGCAGCGTGCGACTGCCCACGCGCCGTTCTCGCACCGCGATGCGCCGCGCCATCAGCGCCAGCGTGGGCGTGTCGAAGTAGGTGTTGCGCAAGCGCTGCCGCTGCGCTGGGCTGGCAGCGAGCAAGGGATGCGCCAGCAGGCGGGGCACATCGCGCGCCTGCATGAGCAGTTTGAGTTCGGTTTCCTGGGCCATGGTGCCAGCGCACAAGGCGCGTTGAGGCCCAGAGTCTGCCAGCATGGCACCGACCCGCCAACGATGTCCTGACGCATCCTGTTCCAGAACAAGCAAGGGCCTGGTGTTACAACCCGTATCGAGAGCGCTGCGAAGGCGCGGGAAAATCACACCCGACGCCCATGCCGCGCCACCATCCACCACCGAACCCCACCGTTCCAACAAGAAACCCCATGTCCCCAATCGTTCCCCGCCTGCACCGCACCGTTCTGGTCGGCCTTGCCCTGGTCTGCGCCAGCCTGACGGCCCAGGCCGGCAAGCCCGAATGGGTCGAGCAGGGCAAACCCGGCAAGAGCCACAGCAAAGACGACCACGGCGCCAAAGAACGCCGGGACGATAACCGCAGGGATGACCGCAGCCATGCAACGCGCGACGCCTCTCGATCGGGCGTGTCGGTCCAGATCCAGATCGGCGGCTTCTTCAACGACGACCAGCGACAAGCCACCCGCACCTACTACGAACCGCGCGAACGCAGCGGCAAATGCCCACCAGGACTGGCCAAGAAAAACAACGGCTGCATGCCTCCCGGACAAGCCAAAAAATGGCGCCGTGGCGAATCCCTTCCGCCCGCGGTGGTGTATTACCCGGTGCCGAGCGAGGTACAGATTCGCCTGGGCGTGCCGCCCGCCGGGTACAAGTTCGTGCGGGTCGCCGCCGACATCCTGTTGATCGCCGTGGGCACCGGCATGGTGATCGACGCCATCGAAGACCTGGGCAAGCTGTGATCCGCAGACAGCGGCCGGTCCGCCTGTGGCTGGGCGCCAGCCTGCTGGTGGCCGGTCCTGCCATGGCCGCCGAACCGGTCGCCACCGAGCCCACGCCACCCGACCGCGAGCGCGAATACGTCATTGGCGCCTCGGTGCAGTCGTCCGCCGGACACCTGGGCGAGCCCGGCCGCAGCCACAGCCTGAGCCCGGTGTGGGCGTTCCAGCTGGGCCGCTTCTGGCTTGCCACCGGGCGCGCCAACGGCCTGCTCAGCGCCGGGCGCGACGCGGTGGCCCCGGGCCTGAGCGCGGTGCGCGTGACCCCCGGCGGCTGGCGCCTGAGCACATCGCTGCAGATCCGCGGTGGGCGCGAATCCGGCGACGATGCCCTGCTGCGCGGCCTGCCCGACGTGCGCTCCACGCTGCTGGGGCGGGTCCGGGTCAGCCACGACCTCGGACCGCGCTGGAACTGGAGCCTCAGCGGCACCCAAGACCTGCTCGACCGCGGCGCCGGTCTGAAGCTGAACACAGGGCTGAGCTACCGCTACCCGGTGTCCAGGGACACCCACTGGGACGCTTCGATAGGCCTGGGCTGGGGCAACGCGCGCAGCCGGCAAACGCAATACGGCATCAGCCCCAACGCAGCACTGGCCAGCGGGCGCGCACCCTACACCCTGGGCTCGGGCTGGGACAGCGTCTCACTCGGTCTGGGCTTCACCTCGGCCCTAAGCCGACACTGGGTGGTCTTTGGCGGCCTGGGCCGGTCGCAGTTGCTGGGCGCGGCGGCCCGCAGCCCGCTGGTGGGCACCCAGACCGTGGTCAGTGCCAACATCGGTCTGGCGTACCGCGGCTGGCGCTGAGACAAGGGCGGCCCACCAAGGTCGCGCGACATAATCCCCGCCAGGCCAGCGCCCCCAGCGCCCGGCAAACGCAGGGAACCCATGAGCCAGCTCCTCATCAACGACTACCTCAAGCAGCTCGACCTCATCAAGAAGGTCAGCGGCAGCCAGCGCGAGACCATCGTCCGCGAAGCGTTCAAAGACCTGCTCAAGGCCTGGGGCCGACAACACGATCTGGTGTTCCTGGCGGAATACCCCGTCAAGACCGCCACCAAAACCAACATCGCGGTCGATGGCGCGCTGCTGCACGAACTGCGCATGCCGCTGGGCTACTGGGAAGCCAAAGACGCCGACGACGACCTCGCCGAAGAGATCGCCAAGAAGTTCAAGAAGGGCTACCCGCAAGACAACATCGTCTTCAGCGACGACACCACCGTCGTGCTCATCCAGCACCGGCAAGAAGTGCTGCGCTGCGAGGTGGCCGACACCGCTGCGCTGGAGAAGTTGCTCAAACTCTTCTTCGGCTTCGAGCGGCCTGAAATTGCGGGTTTTCGCGCGGCGGTCGAGCAGTTCAAGACCGACCTGCCCGCCGTGCTCGATGCCCTGCGCCAGATGATCGAAACCGCGCACGAGAGCAACGCCAGCTTCCGCGCCGCAGAAGAAAAGTTTCTCGTGCACGCGCAAGAAGCCATCAACCCCGCGCTGACCGATGCCGACGTGCGCGAGATGCTGATCCAGCACATCCTCACCGAAGAAATCTTTGCCAAGGTGTTCGACGACAGCGAGTTCCACCAGCACAACAACGTGGCCCGCGAGCTGTACGCGCTGGAAGGCGCCTTCTTCACC
>JALOSH010000143.1 GCA_025458545.1 Hydrogenophaga sp. | reverse complement strand
CAGATCGCCAGACACCCCACCTTCTGGGCCTACACCCTGCTGGCCACCACCTCTTACGCTGGGCTGTTCACCTTCCTGGCCGCCGGCTCCTTCGTTTTCATCGGCGTGCTGGGCCTGTCCAAGCCAGGCTATGGGCTGGCCATGCTGACGATGTCGCTGTCTTACATCATCGGCACCTTCATTTGCCGCCGCCTGTTGCCACGCTTTGGCGTGCGCCGCACTGTGGCCATTGCCGGCGGGGTCACGTTGACCGCCGGCACCACCATGGGCGTGGTGGCACTGATGGGCGTGCAGAGCGTGGCAGCCATCATGCTGCCGTTCTACCTCTTCATGCTCGGCCATGGCGTGCACCAGCCCTGCGGCCAGAGCGGTGCGGTCGGCCCCTTTCCGCAAGCGGCCGGCGCGGCCTCGGCGCTCAGCGGTTTCCTCATGATGGTGGTGGCCTTCGCCATGGGTGGCTGGCTCGGGTACAGCCTGGCCGCCAACCCGGGCAGCGTGCTGCCGCTCACCAACGGCGTCTGGCTCTGGAGCGTGCTGATCGCGACCACCGCCTGGACGATGGTGCAACGCCATGGCGACAGCAAGACGCCACCGGAGCGCATGCTGAGCGAGCCCACCCCATGACGCCGAGCGAAGGAACCGAACGCGCAGCATGGCGCGGGTGCATCGCGATCGCCGGACCGACCGCCAGTGGCAAGAGCGCGGTGGCGCTGGCCGTGGCCGAGCGCTGGGCGGTGGAAATCATCAGCGTCGATTCGGCCCTGGTCTACCAGGGCATGGACATCGGCACCGCGAAACCGACCGCTGAAGAACGTGACCGGGTGCCGCACCACCTGATCGACACCATCGACCCGCGCGACGCCTACAGCGCCGCCGATTTTGTGCGAGACGCCACCCGGCTGATCGGCGAGATCCAGGCGCGGGGTCACACGCCGCTGCTGGTGGGCGGGACGATGTTGTATTTCAAGGCGCTGACGCACGGCCTGAGCGACATGCCCCGGGCCGATGCCGAGGTGCGGGAACGCATCGAAGCGCGTGCACGGGAACAGGGCTGGCCCGCGTTGCACGCCGAACTGGCGCAGATCGATCCCGTCAGCGCCGGGCGCCTGTCGCCCAACGACGCCCAGCGCATCCAGCGCGCGCTCGAGGTGTTCGAGGTATCGGGCCAGCCGATATCGGCCTTTCAGACCGGGCGGCCCACGTCGCACCACAACCCGATGGGGCCAGGCGCCCTGCTCAGTCTCGAACCGCAAGACCGCGCCTGGCTGCACGCGCGCATTGCCCAGCGCTTCGACACCATGCTGGCCTCGGGTTTCCTGGACGAGGTGCGCCGCCTGCGCGCGCGCGGTGACCTGAACCCCGACCTGCCCTCCATGCGCTGCGTGGGCTACCGCCAGGCCTGGGAGGCGCTGGACGCGGCCGACCCGCCCTCGCCCGCGCAGCTGGTCGAGCTGCGCGACCGAGGCATCTTCGCCACGCGGCAACTCGCCAAACGGCAGCTCACCTGGCTGCGCTCGATGCCCGAACGGGTGGTGGTGGCCTGCGACGCTCCCGATGCGCTGGAACAGGTCATCACCCATGTCAACGCCTTGGTGGGACAACCCGCATGAGCCTGATCATCGAAGGGCTGAGCAAACGCTACGGCGACATGCCCGTGTTCTCCAACGTCCACCTGCGCGTGAACCCCGGTGAGTTCGTCGCCATCGTCGGCGAGTCGGGCGTGGGCAAGTCCAGCCTGCTCAACTGCATGGCCGCGCTGGACGACTGGACCGAGGGCCGCATCACACACCAGGGCGTGGACCTGGGCACGCTGGGTGAGGTGCAGCGCGCCCACTGGCGGCGCGAACAGCTCGGTTTTGTGTTCCAGGCCTTCCACGTGCTGCCGCACCTGGATGTGGCGCAAAACGTGGGGCTGCCCCTGCTGCTGCTGAACCGACCCGACCCGGCGCGGGTGGGCCAGATGCTGGCGGCGGTGGGCCTGGATGGGCTGGGCCAGCGCCTGCCCGCGCAGCTCTCGGGCGGGCAGTTGCAGCGCGTGGCCATTGCCCGCGCGCTGGTGCACCGCCCCAGCCTGCTGCTGGCCGACGAGCCGACCGGCAACCTCGATCCATCGACTGCGCGCCAGGTGATGGACGTGCTGCAACAGCAGGCCCAAGACAGCGGTGCGGCGCTGATCCTGGTGACGCATTCGGAGGCGGCGGCGGCGCGGGCGCAGCGCGTGCTGCACCTGAGTGGCAGCGGGTTGGCGCCCGCTGCCCCGGCACCGACCTGAATCCCCCGTCCTGCAAACCGGCCCGCACTGCGGCAACATTCAACCGTCGGGGCGGTCAGCGCCCTTGGGAGCAAGCCATGGGAATCTGGATCGAACTCGGTGTGTTTTTTGTGGCCCTGGCCTTCGGCATCTGGCAACTGCGGGATGTCAAAAAGGCCCAGGCCGAGCGGCGCGCGCGCGAGGCCCGTGAGCGTGCCGACCCGGTGGCCGAGGACGCCCAACCGCGCTGAAGCGCTCAGACCTTCAAGAAAATGTCGCGGTCGGGCGCGAAGCAGGCGTGCAACGGCAACAGCGCACCGCCCAGAGCACGTGCGTCCGAGCCGATGCTGCCCAGCTCCAGGCGCGGCAGTTGTTGCAGACCTTCGGTGTTGTAGGCCTTCAGCGCCTGGCCGGTGCGGGCCCACAGATCGCGCAGCAGATCGGGCGCGACCACGCCGTCGATCACCACCGCCTCCACATCCAGGAAGGCCGTGCCCGCCACGATGCAGTGCGCCAGCGCCAGCGCCGCGCGGTCGATCCACTGGCGGGTGTCTGACAACCAGGGCGCCTGCATGGCGCGCGCATCGTACGCGGCCATGGGGTCCAGGCCGTGTTCGCTGAATCGCTGTTCCAGATCCCAGAGCGATGCCTGGCTGATCAGCTGTGGCGGCAGTTCCTTCAAGCCCGGCGCAGCCACCTGCAGCGGCAGCGAGGCCACCGCACCGGCGTTGCCGCTCACGCCCCGGTGCAGGTGCGAGTTGATCACCAGGCCACCGCCCACAAAGGTGTCCATGAACAGGTAGAGAAAGCTCTGCAGGTCGCGCCCGCGGCCTTGCAGCAGTTCGGCCACGCAGGCGGCCGAGGTGTCCTTGGCAAAA
Source organism: Hydrogenophaga sp. (assembly GCA_025458545.1). The sequence goes on along the minus strand of JALOSH010000143.1, from coordinate 2,786 downwards.
CTGACCGGCAGATCGGTCATGGCCTGCACGCGGGCGGCCAGGTCGATCTCGTTCCACTGCTGCGATTGCGCTTCGGTGAGGCCCAGCATGCGGTGCCAGCCCCCGAGCTGGAACGGTGCCGCCACGCCCACGCCCACCACGCGGCTGCGCAGCGCGCCCAGGCCGTCGAGCAGGCGGTTCAGATGGGTTTCAATCGCCGGTAGCAAGGTAGCGGCGTCGGGAAACGGGTAGTCGAGCACGATGCGCTGGCGCACATGGCCGGTGAAATCCACCAGCAGCCAGTCGGCGCTGCGGCGCCCGATCTTGATGCCGATCGCGAACGCGCCGTCCGGGTTCAGGCCAATCGGCACCGAGGGCTGACCGACCCGGCCGCGCACCGGGGCTTCGCGGGTCAGCAGCTGGTCCTCGTCGAGCCGGGCGGTGATCAGGCCGATGGTCTGCGCGGTCAGGCCGGTCAGGCGCGCCAGATCGGCTTTGGGCAGGCTGCCGTGCACCCGCAGCGCCTGCAGCACCACCCGCTCGTTGAACTGGCGCATGCCGCCCTGGTTGGAGCCGCGCGGCCGCAGGCGCGGCGCGTCCGGTGCGGTGTCGGCATCGGGCAGCACGTCGGTGGTGGTGTCGGCGGGATCGCTCACGGTGAGAGAGTGTGACACGCTGGCCGCTCCTTCAAGGTCGCAAGGCTTCGCCGACGACACCTTTGCGCAAGATGAAGTTGCCGTAGGGCTGCGCCTCGCCGGTGACGACGATCGCATAGGCCTGCTTCACCCGGTCGTAAAAGGCAAAACGCTCCACGCCCTCCACCCGCTCGGAGGGCAGCCCGGCATCCGCCAGCAGGGCCACGGCTTCGCGCTGCAGCGCCGAACGGTAGCCATCGGGCGAGCCACAGACCTGCATGTAGGCCACCGGATGGCTCACGTCGTCGGCCAGGGGCAGCACGCTGGTCACGGCCTGCAGCGCTCGCAACATGCCCGCACCCGGCAGCCGCAGCACCGGCTTGCCCGCGCCCAGGCTCATGGCGGTGAAGTTGGCGTCGGCCAGCACCAGCGCGTCGTCGTGGCCCATCTCGGCCAGCAGCTTGAGCAGCTCCGGGCTGAGCAGGGGATCAATGCCTTTGAGCATGTTGGTCTTTCAAGCGAGAACCTCGGACGGCAGCTCTTCAACAGACTTTGCGCCGGTCATCACCGCCACCGTGTCGCTCATGCTGATCTTCTTCGGGTTCACCACCGCCGCCCGCTTGCCCAGGCGGGCGATGTGGATGCGGTCGGCGATCTCGAACACGTGCGGCATGTTGTGGCTGATCAGAATCACCGGCAGACCCTTGTCGCGCACGCGGCGGATGAGTTCGAGCACCATGTTGCCCTCCTTCACGCCCAGCGCAGCGGTGGGTTCATCCATGATCACCACATGCTGCGCAAAGGCCGCTGCACGGGCCACGGCCACGCACTGGCGCTGCCCGCCTGAGAGCGTTTCCACCGCCTGTGTCATGGAGCGGATCCCGACCTTGAGGTCGTTCATGCGCGCGATGCTTTCTTCCAGCATCTTCTTCTTGTCGATCATCTGCAGCACGCTGCCCAAAAAGCCAGGGCGGCGGATCTCTCGACCCAGGAACAGGTTCTCGGCAATCGTCATGGCTGGTGCCACAGCGAGGTCCTGGTACACGGTCTCGATGCCCGCGCGGCGCGCGTCGATCGGGCTCTTGAAGTGGATGAGCTTGCCGTCCAGGAAGATCTCGCCTTCGTCCGGAATGGTGGCGCCCGAGAGGCATTTGATCAGGCTGGACTTGCCGGCGCCGTTATCGCCGATCACGGCCATGATCTCGCCGGCACGCAATTCGAAGTCGGCGCCGTCCAGCGCGGTGACCTGGCCATAGCGTTTGGTCAGGCCGGTGGCCTTCATGACCAGGGGAGCGTTGGTGTCGATGCTCATTACCGGACTCCCTTGCGCGACATTTGGTCGGTCAGCACCGCCAGGATCACCAGGATGCCGGTCACCAGAATTTGATAGACCGAAGACACGCCCATCAGCGTCAGACCGTTGCGGAACACGCCCACGATCAGCGCGCCGATCAGGGTGCCGATGATGATGCCGCGCCCGCCAAACAGGCTGGTGCCGCCCAGCACCACGGCGGTGATGGCGTCCAGGTTTTCGGTCTGCCCGGCGTTCGGGTCACCGGCGCCGATGCGTGCCACGCTCAGCAGCGAGGCGATGCCGTAGAACACACCCGCCAGCGCGTACACGCCCAGCAGCACCTTGTCGGTGGAAATGCCGGTCAGGCGCGAGGCCTCGGGGCTGTTGCCCACGGCGTAGATGTGGCGGCCCGGCGCGGTCTCGCGCAGGAACAGCCAGGTGATCAGGTACAGCGCGAGCATCAGCACCACGCCGTACAGGATGTTGGTCTGGCCGATGCGGAACGAGTTGCCCAGCCAGGTCATGCCTTCGGACACCTCGGTGATGGTCTGCGAGCCCGAGTACAGCTGGGTGATGGCGAACGCGATGTTCAGCATGCCCAGCGTGACGATGAAAGGCGGCAGCTTGGCCTTGGTGACCAGCAGGCCGTTGGCCAGGCCAAACAGCGTGGTCACCGCAATGCCCAGCGTGATCGCCACCGGCGCCGACAGCCCGAAGTCGGCGGCCATCTTGGTCATGACGATGGAGCCCAGCGCCATGATCATGCCGCACGACAGGTCGATGCCTGCGGTCAGGATGATCAGCGTCTGGCCAATCGCGATGGTGCCCACCACCATCACCTGCTGCAGGATCAGCGAGAAGTTCTGCAGCGTGAGGAA
>JALOSH010000142.1 GCA_025458545.1 Hydrogenophaga sp. | reverse complement strand
ATCTGACATCCTTCTTGAACCGCGGAATTTCGCCTGCATACAACGACGATGCACTGGGCTTGGTAGTCAACCAAAAATGCATCCGAAACGGTTTACTGAACCTAAAGCCAGCTCGCCGGCAGTCCAAAGAAGTGAAGCCGGAAAGATTCCTTCAGGTCGGTGATGTGTTGATCAATTCAACAGGCGCGGGGACGCTTGGGCGCGTGGCAGTTGTCCGCGCTGAAGTCCCAAACTGCACCGTAGACACCCATGTAACGATTGCTCGCCCAGCCACCCAAGAGCTGCGTACCTTCATGGCCATGGCGCTGTTGGAGCTGGAGCCCACGTTTTCAGGAATGGGGGTTGGTGCTACCAATCAGCTGGAGCTTGCTCGTGCTGACATTGGCTCAGTGCCACTTGCTGTGCCCCCAGTGCCATTGCAAGTGGGCTTTCAAGATTTGGTTTGGCCGCTGTTGATTCAGAGTGAAACCTTGAGCAAGAGCAACGAGCGATTGGCAGATGCCCGCGACGCCCTGCTACCCAAACTGATGTCTGGCGAGATCGCGGTCTGAGCCGCACCCCAGGGAGGAACACCACACCATGGCCACCACCAGCGCGAACCCGTATTCCGAAGACAACAACATCCAGGAACCGGCGGCGCGGCTGCTGGAGGACAACCTGGGCTGGCGCTCGGTGTACGCCTTCAACGCCGAGACCTTTGGCCCCGGCTCCTTGCTGGGCCGGAAGAACCCGAGCGAAACGGTGCTGGTGCGCGAGCTGGACGCGGCGCTGGCCCGCCTGAACCCGCAACTGGCCGCCACGCCGCAGGGGCGCGAGCAACTGGCGCTGGCGCGCGAACAACTGCGGGACGCCGACCCGACCAAGACCCTGCTACAGCACAACGAGGCGCACTGGAAGCGCCTGCGCGATGGCATCACGCTCAAGGCCAGCAGCGGCGAGGCGCGCGATGACGTGCTGGTGAAGGTAATCGACTTTCGCCAGCCTGAGCGGAACGACTTTTTGGTGGTGCGCGAGCTGTGGGTGCACAACGGCCCGTTCAAGCGCCGCTGCGACCTGGTGGGCTTCGTCAACGGTTTGCCGTTGGTTTTCATAGAAGTCAAGCGGCACGACAAGGGCCTGAAGGCCGCCTTTGACGACAACTACACCGATTACAAGGACACGATTCCCCAGCTGTTCCACCACAACGCACTGGTGATCGTGGCCAACGGCATCGACGCGCGCTTTGGCAGCATCACCAGCGGCTGGGACCACTTCTACCGCTGGAAGCGACTGAACGAGGACGACGCCGACCCGGCGCCGCTGCCCAACGACAAGCCGCTGGCACCCCTGCTGCCCATCTTGCTGCGCGGCATGTGCGCGCCCGGCGCCTTGCTGGACTTGGTGGAGAACTTCACCCTGTTCGACAGCAGCGAGGAACACACGGTGAAGGTGGTGGCGCGCAACCACCAGTACCTGGGTGTGAACCGGGCGGTGGCCAAGCTGAAGGTCGGTGGGCCGGCGGTGGACGAGGGCAAGCTGGGCGTGTTCTGGCACACGCAGGGCAGCGGCAAGAGCTATTCCATGGTGTTCTTCTGCCAGAAGGTGCACCGCACCGTGTCGGCCGCGTACACCTTTGTGCTGCTGACCGACCGGGTGGAGCTGGACACGCAGATCTACACCACCTTCGTGGGTTGTGGCGTGTCCACCAACCAGGGCGACAAGGCCACGGGCGCCGACGGGCTGGAACATTTGCTGCGAGACCAGGACCGCCGCTACGTCTTCAGCCTGATCCACAAGTTCCACAGGCGAGTGACGGCACCCTGGACCGAGCGGCGCGACATCATCGTGTTGTCGGATGAGGCGCACCGCACGCAGTACGGCCGCTTGGCCACGCAGATGCGCATGGCGCTGCGGCACGCGAAGTTCATGGCCTTCACCGGCACGCCGCTGATCGACAGCCGCGAGCGGCACGAGACCGAAAAAGTGTTTGGCGCATACGTGTCGGTGTACGACTTTCAGCGCGCCGTGGCCGACGGTGCCACGCTGCCGCTGTACTACGAGAACCGGGGCCAGAAGCTGCGGCTGATCGACCCGGACCTGAACAAACGCATCGAGGCTCGCATCGACGCGGCCAAGGCCGACGGCGAACTGACCGAAGAGCAGGAAGAGAAGCTGAACCGGGAGCTGGCGCGCGAGTACCCGGTGTTCACGTCGGACACACACCTGAACGACGTGGCCAGCGACTTCGTGGAGCACTTTCACCAGCGCTGGCGGTTGATGGAAAAACCCGCCAAGCCCAACGAAAAACCGGTCTACGGTGGCAAGGCCAAGGCGATGCTGGTGTGCATCGACAAAATCACCTGCGCCAAGATGGCCGAGCGCATCCGCAAGAAGTGGCTGGAAAAGCGCGACGCGCTGCAGGCCCAACTGCACCAGGAGGCCGAGCGCTTTGCCCAAGCGGGCAAGCCCGAGCCGGCCTTTGTGGAACGGCTGCGGGCGCAGGTGCAGTGGATGTCGGAGACGCAGATTCACCCGGTGTTCAGCCCGGAGCAGAACGAAGTACAGGAATTCCGGGCTGAGGGCGTAGACGTCAAGCCACTGCGGCAGGTGATCGCCAACGGCATTGGGGGCAAGAAGCTGGAAGACTGCTTCAAGGACAGCGAGCACCCCTTCCGCGTGGCGGTGGTGTGTGCCATGTGGCTGACGGGTTTTGACGTGAAGTCGCTGGCCACGCTGTACCTGGACAAGCCCATGAAGGGCCACACGCTGATGCAGGCAATTGCCCGGGTGAACCGTGTGGCGGCGCACAAGAAGAACGGCCTGGTGATCGACTACAACGGCATGCTCAAGAGCCTGCGGGAAGCGCTGGCCACCTATGGGCAGGGCGACAAGGGCGTGGGTGGCGCTCAGGTGGACCCACTGGTGGACGAAGACCAGGCGCTGGCCGACTACGCAGCCGCCATTGGCCGGGTGGCCGCGCACCTGGCGACGGTGAGCTATGCGCTGGACGATCTGGTGCGGGCTGAGCAGGGCGAAGAAACCTGGGGTGAGTTGCTCAAGGCGCAGCGCGCCCTGAGCCATTCACCCGAGACCAAGAAGACTTTTCAGGTGCTGGCGGAAGATGTGTTCGACCGCTACCGTGGGCTGTTTCCGCTGGAAGGGCTGTTCGAACATGAGCCGCAGGAGAGCGCGATTTCGGCGGTCTACAACCTGCTGGCGAGACCCAAGCCCAAGGTGGACATCACGGCCATCATGCAGGACATCCGCGGGGTGATCGACACGTCGCTGGACGTGGCGTCCCACACGGCGCAGACACCGAAACCCAAGCAGTACGACTTGTCGGGCATCGACTTCGAGCGCCTGCGGGCAGAGTTCGCCAAGTCGCCCTACAAGGAGCCTGCGGTGCTGACGCTGCAGGAGCGCATCGAAGCACGGCTGGAGCTGATGATGCGGGCGAACCCGGCGCGGGTGAACTTCTACGAGCGGTACCTGAAGATCATTTCCGAGTTCAACCGCGACAAGGACGACGCTGAGATTCAGCGGGTGTTTGAAGACCTACTGCGGCTGCACGACTCGCTGGATTCGGAGGAGTTGCGTTACCTGCGCGAAGGCTTCACCAGCGACAAGGAGCTGGCCGTGTTCGACCTGCTGTCCAAGGACAAGGCCGACATCCAGAAAGCCGACATCGACAAGCTCAAGAAGGTGGCCAAGGAACTGATGGCCACCATTGACTTGCGGCGCCAGGAGATGGGCGAGTTGCGGGACCGGGCTTCAGCTCAGGCCCGCATGAAGGCCACGATCATCGACCACCTGCTGCAAGGCTTGCCCGACGACTATTCGAGCGAAGACATCGAAGCGCGGGCGGACACGGTGTATCAGTACGTGCAGGCGCAGGTGCACAGCCAGGGGGTGCATTGAGCGGCATGCGGAGAGTGCGCAAGGGGTTTGAGAAGCCAGTCAGCTGGCAGTGACGGCCTCGCTGTAGCGGCTCTCTGGCTGGCGTGCTCAGGGCAGGGCGGCCTCCTGGGCTTTGACCGGCTGCCCCAGCGAGCGCAGCACATCGCGCACCAGCTGCACCCGGTCGCGCGCCTCGGGCAGGGCGCGTTCGATGCGCAGCTTTTCGTTGCCTGCCAGCTTGATGTGTTTGTTTTTCTGGATCAGCTCGATGATGCGCATCGGCTCGATGGGCGGGTTGGCCTTGAAAGTGATGTTCGTGACGCCGGGCGCCGCGTCGACCTTGATCACGCCGTAGGGCGTGCTGAGGCAGCGCAGTCGATGCACGTCGATCAGCGTCTGCGCCTGCGGTGGCAGCTTGCCGAAACGGTCCACGATCTCTTCCAGCAGCGCGTCCACCTGGTCGGTGGTCTTGGCGGTGGCCAGCTTTTTGTAGAAGCTCAGGCGCAGGTGCACGTCGCCGCAGTAGTCGCTGGGCAGCAGGGCGGGGGCGTGCAGGTTGATGTCGGTGGTGACCGAGAGCGGGCTGAGCAGGTCGGGTTCGCGCCCGGCCTTGAGCGAGGCCACGGCTTCGCTCAGCATCTCGTTGTAAAGCTGAAAGCCCACTTCGAGCATGTTGCCGCTCTGGTTCTCGCCCAGCACTTCACCCGCGCCGCGAATCTCCAGATCGTGCATTGCCAGGTAAAAGCCGCTGCCCAGTTCTTCCATTTGCTGGATCGCATCGAGCCGCTGCGAGGCCTGCTTGGTCAGGCCTTCGATGTCCGGCACCATGAGGTAGGCGTAGGCCTGGTGGTGGCTGCGGCCCACGCGGCCACGCAGTTGGTGCAGCTGCGCCAGACCGAACTTGTCGGCACGGCTCATGACGATGGTGTTGGCGGTGGGCACGTCGATGCCGGTTTCGATGATGGTGGAGCACAGCAGCAGGTTGTAGCGCTGCGCCACGAAGTCGCGCATCACCCGCTCCAGCTCGCGCTCGGGCATCTGGCCGTGGGCAATCGCAATGCGCGCCTCGGGCAAGATTTCTTCCAGCTTCTGCTTGCGGTTCTCGATGGTCTCGACCTCGTTGTGCAAAAAGTAGACCTGCCCGCCGCGCTTGAGCTCGCGCAGCACGGCCTCGCGGATCACGCCGTTGTTTTCGGAGCGCACAAAAGTCTTGATCGCCAGCCGTCGCTGCGGCGCTGTGGCGATCACCGACAGGTCGCGCAGGCCTTCGAGCGCCATGCCCAGCGTGCGCGGGATCGGAGTGGCGGTGAGCGTGAGCACGTCCACCTCGGCGCGCAGGGCCTTCATGGCCTCTTTGTGGCGCACGCCGAAGCGGTGCTCTTCATCGATGATGAGCAGGCCGAGGTCTTTGAACTTGGTTTTTTCGCTCAGCAGTTTGTGGGTGCCGACCACGATGTCCACCGACCCGTCGGCGATGCCTTTCATGGCCGCGGTGATCTCTTTCTGTGAGCGAAAGCGGCTCATCTCGGCGATCTTCACCGGCCACTTGCTGAAACGGTCTACCAGGGTCTGGTAGTGCTGTTCGGCCAGCAGCGTGGTGGGGGCGAGCAAGGCCACCTGGCGCCCGCCGGTGACGGCCACGAAGGCGCCGCGCAATGCCACTTCGGTTTTGCCAAAGCCGACGTCGCCACACACCAGCCGGTCCATCGGGCGCGGGCTGATCATGTCCTGGATCACGGCGTGGATGGCGGCGCGCTGGTCGGCGGTTTCTTCGAAGCCGAAGTCGTTGGCGAAGATTTCGTAGTCTTGCGCCGAGAAGCGGAAAGCATGGCCCTGGCGCGCGGCGCGGCGGGCGTAGATGTTCAGCAGCTCGGCGGCGGCGTCGCGCACCTGCTCGGCCGCCTTGCGCTTGGCTTTCTCCCATTGGCCGCTGCCCAGGCGGTGCAGCGGCGCCTCGTCGGCGCTCACGCCGGTGTAGCGGCCGATCAGCTGCAGCTGGCTCACCGGCACATAGAGCACGGCCTTGTCGGCGTATTCGAGGTGCAGAAACTCCATCAGCGCGGGCGAG
>JALOSH010000141.1 GCA_025458545.1 Hydrogenophaga sp. | reverse complement strand
TCGCGGGTCACGTCGAACTGCTTGCCCACTTCTTCCAGCGTGTGGTCGGTGCTCATCTCGATGCCGAAGCGCATGCGCAGCACCTTGGCTTCGCGCGGTGTGAGGCTGTCCAGGATCTCCTTGACCACTTCGCGCAGACCGGCCTGCATCGCGGCCTCGATGGGCGCGGTGTTGGCCTGGTCTTCGATGAAGTCGCCCAAGTGCGAATCGTCATCGTCGCCAATCGGCGTCTCCATCGAAATCGGCTCTTTCGCGATCTTCATGATCTTGCGGATCTTGTCTTCCGGCATCTCCATCTTTTCGGCCAGGATCGACGCATCGGGCTCGAAGCCGTGCTCCTGCAAGTGCTGGCGGCTGATGCGGTTCATCTTGTTGATGGTCTCGATCATGTGCACCGGGATGCGGATGGTGCGCGCCTGGTCGGCGATCGATCGCGTGATGGCCTGACGGATCCACCAGGTGGCGTAGGTCGAGAACTTGTAGCCGCGACGGTATTCGAACTTGTCCACCGCCTTCATCAGACCGATGTTGCCTTCCTGGATCAGGTCCAGGAACTGCAGGCCACGGTTGGTGTACTTCTTGGCGATCGAGATCACCAGGCGCAGGTTGGCCTCGATCATTTCTTTCTTCGCGTCGCGCGAAGTGGACTCGCCCTGGTTCATCCGTTTGTGGATGTCTTTCAGGTGCGCCAGCGGAACCACCACGCTGCTCTGGATCGTCATCAGCCCGGTCTGCAACTCCTGCACCGGCGGGATGTTGCGCTGCATGGTCACGCTCCAGGGCTTGCCCGCAGCGGCCTGCTTTTCGACCCACTTGAGGTTCAGCAGGTTGGCCGGGAAGTCAGCGATGAACTTGTCCTGCGGCATGCCGCACTTGTCCACGATGATGCGGCGCAGTTCGCGCTCTTTCTTGCGAACCTCGTCCACCTGGCCGCGCAGCGTGCCACACAGCTTTTCAATCGCCTTGGCGGTGAAGCGGATGGTCATCAGCGTTTCGGTGATGGCCTGCTGGGTCTTGACGTAGTGGGGCGTTCCGTAGCCCTCCTTGTCGTAGATCTTGTGCAGTTTTTCGAACAGGCCGCGCATGTTGTCGAAACGGTCCAGGGCTTCGCGCTTGAGCTCTTCGAGCTTGCGCGTCAGGGCTTTGGAGCCGCCCTTGCCATCGTCGTCGTCGGCTTCGTCGTAGTCGTCAAAATCTTCTTCGGCCACGTAGTCGTCGGCCGCGTTGGCGTCGGCGAAGCCGTCCACCACGGTCGAAATCACGACCTTGCCTTCGCGAATGTCTTCGGCCATCTGGAGAATTTCAGCGATGGTGGCCGGGCTTTCGCTGATGGCGGCCATCATGTCGTTCAGGCCGCCTTCGATGCGTTTGGCGATCTCGATTTCGCCTTCGCGCGTCAGCAGCTCGACCGTGCCCATCTCGCGCATGTACATGCGCACCGGGTCGGTGGTGCGGCCGAATTCGCTGTCCACCGTGGACAGGGCGGCTTCGGCTTCTTCTTCGGCTTCTTCTTCGGTGGCGGCGGTGGGGCCGGTGTTGTTGAGCAGCAGGGTTTCGGCATCGGGCGTCTGTTCGTAGACCGCCACACCCATGTCGTTCAGCAGCGAAACCACCACCTCCAGCGTCTCGGCCTCGACCAGCTTGTCGGGCAGGTGGTCGTTGATCTCGCCGTGCGTCAGGTAGCCACGTGTTTTGCCCAGCTTGATCAGGGTCTTGAGGCGTTCGCGGCGGTTCTTGGCCTCTTCTTCGGACAGGACGGTTTCGTCCAGACCGAACTCCTTCATCAGTGCGCGTTCCTTGGCCTTGCTGATCTTCATCCGCAGGGGCTTGACCTTTTCGGTCGGTTGCGCGGAAGGGTCCGCGGCATCGGCTTCGACTTCGCCGCTCAGTTCGTCTTCGATGTCGCTCAGGTCGGCGTCGTCGAGGTCGTTGGCTTCCTTGGCGGCGGCCTTGGGCTTGCGGCCTCGCTTCGCAGCCGGTGTCTCGGCGGTCTCGGCCTTGGCCGGGCGACCGGCTTTTTTCTTGGGCTCGGCCACGGCTTCGGCGCGGCTCTCAAGCGCTTCGGCTGTGGCCTTGCGGGCGGGTTTGGCGGGGGTCTTGGCAGGCGTCTTCGCGGTCACAGGGGTGGCTTTCTTCTTGGGCGCTTGGGGGGCGGCAGCGCTTGCTAAGACCTTTTTGGCGGGTTTTGTGCTGGACACGGCAGGCGTACTGGACTTCTTCGCAGGCATGAGGACCTCAAAAAAAATGTCAGGAATGGAACCGGCTGGACACACAAAAAACGCCGAAAGTTCGCCGCAAGTGGCTGCTCCGGTGGTTTCTGTCTGGCACTGCGCACCGCCTTCGCCGGGAAGGTGGTGCCTGCAAGCTGGTGGGGCGAACATTTGGTGTGCAGCCCTTGCGGGGTTCCGTCAGGCCTGGCGTTGAGTCCAGGGCTGAGGTGGCCAGGGGGATTCCCGTGTCGCCCCGGTCTGGGGGCCGGCCTGATCCGGAGGTGCTGCTGTCGCGCTTGCGGTGCAAAACCTTGGATTATACCGGCGGCGCGTTTTTCAGGGACTTGATGCGCTCCATGACCCTTTTGTAGTCTTCGTAGGCCGAGGCATCGCCCTGCTGCACCCGGGCCGCCAGCAGACCGGCCAAGGACTCCAACGCGTCGGCACGCAGCCGGTCCATCACATCGGCCAGTTCGGCCAGTTCCAGGCTGGAGTCGGCTCCCATGGTGGCTTGTTCCACCTCGGCGCACACGAAACCTTCGTGCTCGCTGCCACGCAGGGCCTCGCGCAGTGCCGCCCAGGGCTGGGGGCCGTGCTCCTGCAGCTGGGCTTCGAGCCAGGCGAACACCGGGCCGTGAGGCGCAGGCAAGCGCGCCAGCAGGGCGTGGTCGTCTGCCGAGAGCGAGTCCCAGGCCTGCGCGTTGGCCAGCAGCAGGCCCACGGCGCGGTCGGCCCGGCTGCCGCCGCTGCGGCGCGATCCCAGCATGCGCGGCGGCGGGGGCGGACCCTTTCGCCATTTGCTGTAGCCCTTGTTGCCATAGCTGCCCTTGCTGTAGGCGCTGTTGTCGCCATAAGAACCGCTGCTGAACGGGTTGTAGGACGGGGTGTGGCCGCCGCCCTGAGCCTCGCCGTAGCCATGGGTGTGGCCGCCGCCGTCGTAGCCGGGTTCCTGCGAGGCAGGATGTTCACGGTTCGCGGGGCGCTGCGGGCGCGCGCCACCGCCGCCGGTCTGCTGCCAGAGTTGCAGCAGGTCGGCGCTGCCAATGCCGATGCCGTTGGCCAGTTCGGTGATCAGCTGGCGCTTCAAGGCGCCGTCGGGCAGGGCGCTCCACAAAGGCCGCGCCTGGCTGGCCATGCGGGCGCGGCCTTCGGCGCTGGTGAGGTCGCAGTCGGCGCTGGCGGCGTCCACGAGAAAGCGCGACAGCGGCACGGCGTCCTTCACGCACTGGGCGAACGCGGCTTCGCCGTTGGCGCGGATGTAGCTGTCCGGGTCGTGCTCGGCGGGCAGGAAAAGAAATTTGACGCTGCGCGTGTCGGTCGCCAGGGGCAGGGCGGCGTCCAGCGCCTTGCGGGCGGCGCGGCGGCCGGCGCCGTCGCCGTCAAAGCTGAAGACCACGCTGTCGGTGAAGCGGAAGAGTTTCTGCACATGGTCGGGCGTGCAGGCCGTGCCCAGCGTGGCCACGGCGTTGGCAAAGCCGAGCTGGGCCAGCGCGACCACGTCCATGTAGCCCTCGGTGACGAGCGCATAGCCCGCCACGCGGATGGCGGTGCGCGCCTCGAACAGACCGTAGAGTTCGCGGCCCTTGCTGAACACCGGCGTTTCGGGCGAGTTCAGGTACTTGGGTTCGCCATTGTCGAGCACGCGCCCGCCAAAGCCGATGTATTCGCCTTTGACGTTGCGGATCGGGAACATGATGCGGTCGCGGAAGCGGTCGTAGCGTTTCGCCTCGCCGTCCTGGCCTTTTTCGTCCTCGTGCGCGATCACCATGCCCGATTCGACCAGCAGGGCATCGGCGTAGTCCGGGAACACGCTGGCCAGGCTGCGCCAACCTTCGGGCGCGTAGCCGAGGCCAAAGGTCTTGGCGATCTCGCCCGAGAGGCCTCGGCCCTTGAGGTAGCTCACGGCGCGCGGCGATGCCTTCAGGTGCTTGATGTAGGCCTGGGCGGACTTCTCCAGCACGTCGCTGAGCGTCACCTGCTTCTGGCGCTGCTGGGCGGCGCGCTCGCGGTCCTGCGGCGAGGCGTCGTCTTCGGGCACCTGGAGCCCCGTTTGCTGGGCCAGGTCTTTCACCGCTTCGACGAAGGTCATGCCGGCGTGCTCCATCAGGAAACCGATGGCGTTGCCGTTGGCACCACAGCCGAAGCAGTGGTAGAACTGTTTGGTCGGGCTGACGCTGAACGACGGCGACTTTTCGCCGTGGAACGGGCACAGCCCCATCAGGTTGGCGCCGCCTTTTTTCAGCTGGACATAGCGGCCCACCACGTCGACCACGTCGACGCGGTTGAGCAGTTCCTGGATGAAGGTCTGGGGGATCGCCACCGGGGTATTTTGCACTGCGACAACAACCATGGAGACAGCACATGACCAGCATCTTCGACCCGGACCTCCCCCGCACCGAGGCCAACTTCGCGCCCATCTCTCCTCTGTCTTTCATCGAGCGCACGGCCGAGGTCTACCCCGACCGGCTGGCCGTTCTGCACGGCCCGCTGCGCCAGACCTGGGGCCAGACCTATGCCCGCGCCCGCCAGTTGGCCAGCGCTCTGCAGCGCGCCGGTATCGGCAAGAACCAGACCGTGGCGGTGATGCTGCCCAACACGCCGCCCATGGTGGAGGCGCACTTTGGTGTGCCGATGGCGGGCGCCGTGCTCAACGCGCTCAACACCCGGCTGGACCCAGAGGCGATTGCCTTCATGCTGGACCACGGCGAGGCCCGGGCGGTGATCGTGGACCCGGAATTTGCGGGCACCATGGCCAAGGCGCTGAAGCTGCGCCAGGCCAGCACGCCGCTGCTGCTGATCGACGTGGAGGATGCGCTGTTCTCAGGCGAGAGCCAGCCGGTGGGAACGACCACCTACGAGGCGTTCATCGCAGGTGGTGATCCGAGCTTCGCCTGGCAGTTGCCGGCCGACGAGTGGGACGCCATTGCGCTGAACTACACGAGCGGCACCACCGGCAACCCCAAAGGCGTGGTCTACCACCACCGCGGCGCGGCCATGAACGCCATCAGCAACGTGCTGGAGTGGGACATGCCCAAGCACGCGGTGTACCTGTGGACCTTGCCCATGTTCCACTGCAACGGCTGGTGCTTTCCCTGGACGGTGGCGGCACGCGCGGGCGTGAACGTGTGTCTGCGCCGGGTCGAACCCCAGGCGATCTTCGACGCCATGCGCGACCATGGCGTCACGCACTACTGCGGCGCGCCCATCGTGCACGGTCTGCTGGTCAATGCGCCTGCAGCGATGAAGGCGGGTGTGCCGGCCGGCATCAAGGCGATGGTGGCGGGCGCAGCGCCACCGGCTTCGATGATCGAGGGCATGGAGCAGATGGGCTTTGACCTAACCCATGTGTATGGCCTGACCGAGGTGTACGGCCCTGCCACGGTGTGCGCGAAACACGAAGCCTGGGACGCGCTGGACATTGGCGAGCGGGCCCGCCTGAACGCGCGCCAGGGTGTGCGTTACCACTTGCAGCGGGATGTGCGCGTCTTGAATCCAGAGACGATGCAGCCGGTGCCGCTGGACGGCGAGACCATGGGCGAGATCATGTTCAAGGGCAACATCACCATGAAGGGTTATCTGAAGAACCCGAAGGCCACCGCCGAGGCTTTTGCCGGTGGCTGCGGTGCAGTACCCGGACGGCTACTTCAAGATCAAGGACCGCAGCAAGGACATCATCATTTCGGGCGGCGAGAACATCTCGTCCATCGAGGTCGAGGACGTGTTGTATCGCCACCCCGACGTTCTGGCCGCTGCGGTGGTGGCGCGGCCCGATGCGAAATGGGGCGAGACGCCGTGTGCGTTTGTGGAGCTGAAGCTCGGTGTGCACACCACACCGGAAGACATCGTGCGGCATTGCAAGCAACACCTGGCGGGCTTCAAGGTGCCGCGCTTTGTGATCTTCGGAGAGCTGCCGAAGACCAGCACCGGAAAGATTCAGAAGTTCGAGCTGCGCAAGCGGGCGGGGTCTGCTGCGGCGATCGACGTCTGACTTCCTTTCGCGCCTGGAGCTTGTGTGAGGAGGTCGCGCCTGAACCTCGCGCAGGCCGATGGCGTCACCCCCGTTCTCCGGCCCACGCTCGCCGTCGGCCGTTTGTGCGCACCTTCGTTGCTGCGTCAAAAGCTGAAGAGTAGGCAAGCTCTGTGGCAACGGCGAATGGGGCCTGCGCCCGGGGATGCCACCATCGTCCTGAAAGACATTTGGGCGGACATGCAGGACAACCGGGATTCAGGATGCACCCGTATGGCTGCCTGTTAGCTTGCTCAAGCATCACTTCGGGGGCAGGTGGTTTGGGTGGGCGGGCGCAGTCCCCATTCGCGGTGGCCTCAGAAGGCGCGTGCCAGCCCGGTGTTGATGGACTAACGGCAGCGCACCCGTGCAGACGCCCGAGAGGTGGGACGGAGAACGAACACCCGGACCGCCTGCCCCTGCCCGCACAGCCGAGCGCCGAAGGCACGGTGTCTCTCAAACAGCGCAGCGAAAAAAGCCAACCGCAGGCAAAAACCTCAATCCCCTGCCACAACCCCCTCGCGCCGAGGATCGGCCCCACCCAGCCACACCGGCTTGCCGTTCTGCACGCCCCGCTGGATCGCCTGCAGGCCGCTCGGCATCGGTGTTTCGCTCACCGTGTGCCCGCGTTGCTCCAGCGCCTTCACCGTGGCTGCCGAAAAGCGACCGGCCTCCAGCATCACCGGTCCACCCAGCGTGCCGAAGTTCGGCACATCGATGGCCGCCTGCGGGGTCAGCCCCCAGTCCAGCGTGCCCAGCAGCGTCTTGGCGGTGAAGTGGATGATGAACGCGCCGCCCGGGCTGCCCGCGCTCATCAGCAGCTCGTCGGTGGTGGCGTCGAACACCAGCGTGGGCGACATCGAGGAGCGGGGCCGCTTGCCCGGCTCCACCCGGTTGGCCACCGGGCGGCCTTGCGCGTCCTGCGGCGCAAAGCTGAAGTCGGTCAGCTGGTTGTTGAGCAGGAATCCACCCGCGCGCGACGCATCGGTGCTGACCATGAGCCGCGCGCCAAAGCCGGTCTCGATGGTGGTCGTCATGGCCAGCGCCTGGCCGAACCGGTCGACGATGCTGATGTGGCTGGTGCCGTACTCGGCTTGTGGCGGCATCGGTGCCCAACTGCTCAGCACGCCACCGGGCTGGCCGGGCAAGACCATCGCCGCACGGCCGGGGCCGATGAGCCGGGCGCGCTCGTCCAGGTAGCGGGGGTCCAGCAGGCTGTGCCATCGGCCCGCTGGCGGCGCCACAAAATCGGGGTCTGCCAGGTACTGCGCCCGGTCGGCGAACGCGAGGCGGGAGGCTTCTGTGTAGGTGTGCAGCCACGCCGCTTCTGGCACGCCGTTCGCCAGCGCTTGGCCGCTGAGCGGTGCGCGCGCCAGGAGGCCGAGAATCTGACCGATGGCCACCGCCCCCGAGCTGGGCGGTGGGAAGCCGCAGATTCGCAACGCCCGCTGCGCTGCGGTGTGGTCAAAACACAAAGCCTCGCGTTCCTTGGGCTGGTAGCGCCGGAGATCGTCCAGGCTCAGCAGGCCCGGGTTGCGCGGGTGTTGCTGCACCTTGTTCACCACGGCTTGAGCAACCGGCCCTTGGTAAAACGCCTTGGGTCCATCGGCCGCGATCTGGCGGAACACTCGCGCGAGTTCGGGGTTGCGCAAGACGTGGCCCACCGGGTGCGGCAGGCCGTCGGACCGGTAGAAGTAAGCGAAGGCGACGGGATCGCTCTTCAAAAACAGCCGCGCCCAGGGCAGGCGGCCGTGTTGCTGGTGGGCCTGGGCCAGCATGGCCAGCACACCGGGCGTGCCCACCGATCGCCCACCCACCACCGCGTCCATGAACGGCAAAGGCGTGCCGTCGCCGGCCAGTAAGAGTTGGGGTGTTGCCGTCAGCGGTGCGGTCTCGCGGCCGTCAAATGCTTGCACCCGTCGGCCGTCAAAGTGGAGCAGGAACGCCCCGCCACCGATGCCGCTGGACTGTGGTTCGACCAGCGTGAGCACCATCTGCACCGCGATGGCGGCATCGACCGCGCTGCCCCCATCGCGCAGCACCTGCGCCCAGCCGGGTTTGGTGGCGCTGCCAGAGGCGGATTCGGGCTGTGCTGGTGGTGCGGCCTCCCCGGTGAACCGGACCGTGCCCACCGATCCGGCACAGGCCCCCATCATCGCGCCGAGCAGCACCGGCAACACGCAGCGGAACAAAGGATGTGTGCGTTCTTTCATGGAGGCGCCTGTTTGCAAAAGATGGGTCGGGCCAGACAGAGGAAGGCGCGCTTGCGATCAACACGGTGCACCATTGACTCGGCCAGTGTGAACCATACACACAGCCCATCGACATCACAAGATTGCCGAGAACGCCCCAGATCCGAGGTGCTTGGCCGGGCTCTGCGTCCCGGAAAAGGCCGCAGCGGGTGTGCCAGAATCCGGGCCACACACCATGCCAAGCCTCGACCCAGTCATCCTCTTCTTTGTGTTCGGACTTGTGGCCGGGCTGCTGCGCTCCGAACTGAAACTGCGGTGCCGCAGTTGGTGGCCGTGATCCTGCTGGGCATCTTGCAGACGCTGATCGCTTTTGTCTGTCTGCGGTCGGCCTTCGGTTTCGACCGTCAGAACGCGGCCGCCACCGCAGCCCACTATGGTTCGGTCAGCGTGGCCACGTTTGCCGTGGCGGTGTCCTGGTTCGCCTCGCGCGGCATCGAGGTGGAGCCGCAGATGGCGGCCATCCTGGCGGTGATGGAGATCCCGGCCATCCTGGTGGGCATTGTGTTGGCCCGGGGCATTGACAAAAACACCGACTGGAAGGCGCTGTCGCACGAAGCCTTTCTGGGCAAGGGCGTGACCTTGCTGCTGGGTGGCATGGCATGGCGATCGGCTGGGCGGCTGGGCCGGACGGCCTCCAGCCCATCAGCGGTCTGTACTTCGATCTGTTCAAGGCTGTGCTGGCGCTGTTCTTGTTGGAGATGGGCTTGATCGTCAGTCGCCAGGTCGGTGAAATCCGCCGCCGTGGCCTGTCGCTCATTGCGTTCGGCATCGGCATGCCGCTGGTGTCTGCGGTGCTGGGTATGGGCACCGGCTGGCTGCTCGGTTTCTCGGTGGGAGGCATGGCCATGCTGGCGACGCTTGCGGCATCAGCCTCCTACATCGCGGTCCCCGCCGCCATGCGCATCGCGGTGCCGCAGGCCAACCCGGCGGTGTCGCTCGCGGGTTCGCTGGGGGTCACATTCCCCTTCAACATCATCGTGGGTATCCCCCTCTACCACTGGATGGCCACCCGTCTGGCCGGAGCGACACCATGACCAGCTTGCACACCGAAAAACGAACGCTGCTGACGGTGTTCTCCGAGGCTTCGCTGGAACCGCTGCTGATCCGCGACATGGACCGCATGGCGATTCGCGGGTACACCATTTCCGACGCCCGGGGCAAGGGCAGCCGTGGTGTGCGCGATGCCAGCTGGGACGAGGCGCGCAACATCCGGCTGGAGGTGATCTGTGCCCGCGCGCAGGCCGAATCGTTGCTGGCGCATTTGCAAGAACGCTTTTACGCCAACTACGCCATGGTGGCCTACCTCTCGGAGGTCGAGGTGCTGAGACCCGAGAAATTCTGAGGGTCTCAGCCGGTGCGTGCCGCTGCGCTTATCGCGGCGCCAGCCGGATCGCTCCGTCCAGGCGAATCACTTCGCCGTTGAGCATGTCGTTCTCGATGATGTGCTGGGCCAGTTTGGCGTAGTCCTGCGGGGTGCCCAGGCGGCTGGGGAAGGGCACGCTGGCGGCCAGCGCATCTTGCACGTCCTGCGGCATGCCAAACAGCATGGGCGTGCCGAAGATGCCGGGGGCGATCGTCATGTTTCGTATGCCGTTGCGTGAGAGGTCCCGAGCGATGGGCAATGTCATGCCGACCACGCCACCTTTGCTGGCCGCGTAGGCGGCCTGGCCGATCTGGCCGTCGTAGGCCGCCACGCTGGCGGTGCTGATCATCACGCCGCGCTCGCCGGTGGTCTCGGGCTCGTTCTTGCACATGGCTTCAGCTGCCAGGCGGATCATGTTGAAGCTGCCGACCAGGTTGACCATGATGGTCTTGGTGTAGAGCGCCAGATTGTGCGCACCGTTCTTGCCCACGGTCTTTTCGGCCGGTGCGATGCCGGCGCAGTTGATCAGTCCCATAAGCTTGCCCATGGACACGGCCTGAGCGACCACGGCCTGGCCATCGGCTTCTTGGCTGACATCGCACTTGACGAAGGCGCCACCGATTTCTTTGGCAACGGCCTCGCCCTTTTCAACCTGCATGTCGGCGATGACGACCCGGCCGCCGTTGGCCGCCAGCATGCGCGCCGTGCCTTCGCCCAGGCCCGATGCGCCGCCGGTGACGATGAAGACTTTGCCTGCGATGTCCATGTGTTGCTCCTCGTGTGCTGTTGAGTTGACGTTGACGTAAACGTCAATTATGGCCGAGGTGTCGTGGTGTGACCAGCGGGCCCGTCATGGTGTTTTCACGAACCTGTCACAGGCGCTGATTACGCTGTTCGCTTTCACTTTCCTGCGAGACGCGCCCATGTTCGATACCGCTGCCGATCTGCACAGCCGCATCCTGGCCGACCTGATGGATGGCTACGACGAAGAGCTGGAGCTGGAAATCGAGGACCGCCACATCGACGGGCTGGTGGGCGAGCTGAGCCCTGAAGCGGTGTTGCAGCAAAAAGAGAGCCGGAGGGTCTACTTTCGCGAGCTGTTCCGGTTGCAGGCTGAGCTGGTCAAGCTGCAGGACTGGGTGCAGGCCACTGGCCACAAGCTGGTGATCCTGTTTGAAGGGCGCGACGCGGCCGGTAAAGGCGGAGCCATCAAACGCATCACCCAGCGGCTGAATCCGCGCGTGTGCCGGGTGGTGGCGTTGCCGGCGCCGAGCGACCGCGAGCGCACACAGTGGTACTTTCAGCGCTATGTGCCGCACCTGCCCGCGGGAGGTGAGATCGTGCTGTTTGATCGCAGCTGGTACAACCGCGCGGGCGTTGAAAAGGTGATGGGTTTCTGCACCGACGAGCAGGTCGAGGCGTTCTACCGCGACGTGCCCGAGTTCGAAAAGATGATCATGCGTTCCGGTGTGCAGCTCATCAAGTACTGGTTCTCGCTGTCGGACCAGGAGCAGGAAACCCGTTTTCTGGGTCGCATCCACGATCCGCTCAAGCAGTGGAAGCTCAGCCCCATGGACCTGGAGAGCCGACGGCGCTGGGAGCTGTACACCAAGGCCAAAGAGGTGATGCTGGAGCGCACCCACATCCCCGAGTCGCCGTGGTGGGTGGTGCCCGCCGACGACAAGAAGAAGGCACGCCTGAACTGCATCCACCACCTGCTGTCACAACTGCCGTACCACGAGATCGAACGGCCGGTCATCGAACTGCCCGAGCGCATCCGCCACGACGATTACCGCCGCCACCAGGTGCCCGGCGAGATCTACGTGCCGCAAGTCTTCTAACACCCCCGCCGCGCTGCGCGCGACCCCCTCCAGGGGGCGATGCGAGTGGCCCGGCAAAGCCGGTTCCACCGCATCCTCGAAACAGGCACGGGCGCCGGATGCCGCTGGGCAAGCCAGGGTGTGCGCCAGGAGGGGAAGTGGATCCAGAAACACCGCGGAACTGGCTTGGCCAGGCCGCAGGTGTTGTCCCCCCTCGAAGCGCCGCAGGCGTGCCACGGAGGGGGGAAGCCGCGTCAGCGGCGCAGGGGGGAGTCGTTCACTTGAACCCAGTGCGGTCCAGCATCTGCTGCACCTTGGTCAGGTTCTTGGCCACCACGCCCAGCGGGATTTGCTCGGCCTTGAATTTGTCGCCACCCATGGCTTTGAGGGCAGGGTTGTTGATGATCACGCCTTTGGCAGCGGCGAATTCGTTGTTGCCGTTGGCGAAGTAGTCCTGCGCAAAAGGCGTGGCCAGGAACTCCATGAAGGTGATCGCGTTGGCGCGGTTCTTGGCGTGTTTGGCGACGGCCGCGCCCGCGATGTTGACGTGGGTGCCACTGGTGCCCTGGTTGGGGAACACCACCTTGACCTTCTCCATCACCGCCCGGTCTTCAGGCTTGTCGGACTTCATCAGGCGGGCCAGGTAGTAGGTGTTGGTGAGCGCCACGCCGCACTCGCCAGACGCGACGGCGCGGACTTGGTCGGTATCTCCGCCCTTGGGCGCGCGGGCCATGTTGTCCACAATACCTTTGAGCCAGGCTTCCCCTTTGGCGTCACCCTGGCGTTCGATTTCGGTCGCAAACAGCGACAGGTTGTAAGGATGGGAACCCGAGCGGGTGCACACCAGTCCCTTCAGCTTCGGGTCGGCCAGTTGGGCATAGGTCGCCACGTCGGCCGCCTTCACGCGCAGCGGGTCGTACACGATCACGCGGGCGCGGGTGGAGAAACCGGTCCAGGTCACACCGTCCGGGGTGGCATCGGCCCGCAGATGGGCGGGGATGGCGGCGTCCAGCTTGGCCGACTTGATCGGCTGGAACAGGCCCTGGCTGTCGGCGCTGGCCATGCGCGCGGCGTCCACCATCAGGACCACGTCGGCCGGCGAAGCGGCACCCTCGGCGCGCAAGCGGGCGACGATGCCCGCATCGTCCGCGTCCACGCGGTTGATCTTGATGCCGGTGGTGCGGGTGAAAGCCTCATACATCACGTCGTCGGATTGGTAGTGGCGCGCCGAATACAGGTTCAACACCTTTTCTTGAGCGAAGGCGGGGGAATGCATGGCCACAGCGGCGGCGGCGGTTGCGAGGACAATCGGGAGCTTGGCAAATGGGCGCATGGAAGCGGGCTTTCAGGTTGAAGGTTTTCTGGGGGTTTGCAATGCGCTGCGGGCCCAGCTGGTGCCTGGACGCAGCCACAACGGATCAAGACGAGGCAATGATAACACAAACGCGAATTGTTCTTAATAAGATGTGGATCGCTGCGGGCTTGCTCGTCCTGCTGGCCGGTTGTTCGTCCCTGCCCGGAGCGCCCGATCTGCCCACGCCACCGGTCGTCACTCCGCCGCCGGTG